>CAZMND010000102.1:0-7188 GCA_964567585.1 uncultured Lachnospiraceae bacterium | reverse complement strand
GTCCGGGGTTCGAATCCCCGATGTCTCATTACGGCTTCTAGGGTTTTTCTGGAAGCTTTTTTTTTCTCAAGTTCCGAAAAAACCTGAATTTTCAAGGATTTTGGAATTTGGGATTTATTTATTTATGCGGAAGTTTACTTATTTTTACAACAAATTGCGCTATCATCTGGGGGAAAAATTGGGGAAAAATAATTCGACCAAAAGATTCATTTGGGGGAATAAGGGGGAAAATAGAAGTGTTAAAACCTGATTGGTATTTTACTCAATCAGGTTTTTATCAATTTGTTTGAGGGTGCCTTTTAAAAGTACTTTTTATTTTTATTGATTTTACGAATAGGAATCTATAATATAAAAGTTGTGAGATGTAATAATATGAAAAAAAGAATTTTAGTTTTAATGTGTGTAGCAATTCTAGGATTATGTGGATGTGTAAAAGAAAATTCTGATGAGATTACTGATTTAGATTCTACGAATATATCTATAGTAGATGACCAAGTAGAAGACAAAACAGAAGACCAAATAGCAGATCAAGCAACAGATCAGAAAACAGAAACAAATGTAGCGGATGATTCAGCATACATCGGTGAATATCTTGATTATGATTGTAATGAGCCAAATCTTGAGATTGCAAAAGGAACTGATGGAAAATATATTGTACAAATAGGGATTTTTAGATTGACGACATTGGATGATGGGGTTGGAGAGTTAACGCCGGAAGGTATGGTTTTTACAGCAACAGATGCAGCAGGAAATCCCATAAGTGGTATTATTACGGTTGAAGACGAAATTGCAACGGTTACATTTACGGATTCGACATGGAGTTTGCTGGAAAATGGGACTTCTTATATGTATAATAAGAGCTCAGATGTAGCTAATATTTGGGGTGAGTAAAATAGATGAGCTTTATATTTAAAGAAACATTAAATACAAGATCCATATTAGGTGACAATTTAAAATATATCCGAAGCGATGTTCCAACCATAGTTTCGGAAAATGAGAGGCAGTGGCTTATCCAAAATAACGTTGTTGCAATTGTGGATTTAAGAACAGAAGAAGAAAGGCAAAAGAAAACCTGTCCCTTACAAGAGGATGACAGATTTTCTTATTTTTGTATGCCTGTTACAGGTGGAAATGATATACCGAAAGCCGTGGATGATGTTTCTAAATCTTATATAAATATGGTAGATGCATCTTTATATCGAACGATAGATTTTATTACAAATGCCAAGTCAAATGTACTGTATTTTTGTAATGCAGGCAAGGACAGAACGGGTGTAGTATCGGCGATTTTACTTTATAAAGAGGGGAAAAGCTTGGAGTACATTGTTGATGATTATATGAAATCAAAAGAAAATCTAAAGGATATGTTGGAAAATTTCGCATTACAAAATCCGTTAGTTGATATTGCGATTATAACGCCTTGTGAACGGTATATGAAAGAGTTCATAGAATGGTTTTTAGCAAATAAAGAATATGTAAGGAGTAGCAAAATTGGCAGTTCTGATGGACCAACGTCTGTGTTTGTTCTTAAGAAAAATGCTAAATTAACCTTAAAACAGAAGATTCAGAAAATAAAATATAATATGAAAAAAGCGCATATGGAAAAAACGATATCACCCGGTTGCCATACGTTGGATGAAGTAATGGATTATATCGTGAATGTTCACGGCTTTATTAAGGTTGATGCAAAATCAGATGAAGCCATGGAAGAATATAACCAGATGAGAGCCTCTTTTCTTATCAGATATGCGCCTAAGTTGTTGGGGGAATATGAGGCAGAGCCTCAATTAAATAGTACTGATGAAGAAAAAGTTAGAGAATTTATAGAAAAAAGCAAGTTAAGAATTAAAAAAGCGATGGAAATACCGGTTACAGAATTTGATATAGATTTCCATAAATTTATAAAGAACTTTGGTAATTCAAAAGGTGAAATGCATATTATTATAGAGAAAAAGTATGGTCACATCGGTGGAGGAGCTTCCGGTAAGAAAAAGTTGCTCAGAAAATTTGACCGGATACAAAAAGATATTTTCCGATATTACGGAGTTTCTAAAGAAGACATAGAAAGCAAGTCAGAACGATACAAAGATGTTGTAAGGACTTTAAGTCGGTGATAATGATATTGTTTGATGGATAATATGCTAAAAAGGAGAAAAATGGAAGTAAAAGAAGCTTTATTAAAAAGAAGAAGTGTTAGAAAATTTACGGATGAACCGGTTTCGGATGACATGATAAACGAGTTGTTGCATGCCGCTATGAGTGGACCAAGTGCATGCAACAAAAAACCGTGGGAGTTTTATGTTGTCTTAAATGAAGACAAATTAAAGGAACTTAAGTCTGCGTCAATGTTTACCAAAATGTCTGCGAAACTGGCGATTATAGTTTGTGGTAATTTAAGTAATGCATTACCGAAACAAATGGCAGAATTCTGGATTCAGGATTGTAGTGCGGCTACAGAAAATATTTTACTTCGAGTAACGGATTTGGGACTTGGTGCAGTGTGGTGTGGCATACATCCGCAGAAGCGTGCAATAGAGAAAGTACGGAGAATATTAGATATTCCTGAAAAACAGATTCCGTTAAATATAATTTTTATTGGTCATCCTGATGAATGCCCTGAATCCAGAGACCAATATGATGAAAAAAGAGTGCATTATGTTAGATGAGGACAGTATATGGATAGACAATACACAAGAATAGATTCAGTGCGTAAAATTTTAGATGACGATTTGAAAGCATTAAAGGACGAAGAAATAAAAAGATGTGCGTATGTACATTTGTATGGCGTCGGACAGGCCGCAGCTTTTATTGCCATGAAAAGAGGATATGACAGAAAACTTGCGGAGATTGCAGAGATAGCCGGGATGTTACATGATTATGCAACATATGTTTATGGCGAGGAAGAGAATCATGCAAAAAAATCCGCAGTATGTGCTAAGGAGCTTTTAAAAAAAATTCCGGAGTTTTCTGACGAAGAAGTGGAAATTATTTGTGAGGCAATTTGTAACCATAGTGACAAAGAAGTGGTAGGAATGCCTTTAGATGAAATATTAAAAGATGCGGATGAAATGCAACATTTTTTCAGAAATCCGATGGAAGAGTACTTTTTTAATAAGCGACGAACTCAAAAGTTAATGAAAGAGTTGGGAATAGAGATTTAGATAAATTGAATTATAAACGAATTTAAACAGGAGCAAACCGTTTCATGGAAGTGGATGAATTTACTTATGATGATGAAAATTTCATACCGGACGAAATATGTGAAAAATATTGTCGGATCTCCTGTCTAAAATATACTACGGAGAAGCAAGTCTATGTAATTAAAGATAAATTATCCGGTGATAAGCAGATTTTGAAATGTGCTTCAGGTGAAGGAGCGCTTTTTTTAGAGACGGAATATAATTTTCTGAAAGAGTATGACTTTGAGTTTTTAGCTAAATCAGTATGGGGAAAACAGATAGGAGACACTTTTTATTTAATTAGGGAATATTTTGAGGGAGAAACGTTAGAATCTTATGTAGAAAAACGAGGTTGCCTGGAAATAAGTGAGGCACTTTCTATAATAGAGAATATTGGGAAAAGTATAGAGCAGTTACATAGTCATCAGCCTCCTATTTTACATCGTGATATAAAACCGCAGAATTTTTTAAGGACGATTGCTGGAGAATATAAAATCATTGATATGGAAACGATGAAATATTATAATGCTTCATCCGATTTTGATACTGTTATTATAGGAACCAGAATGACAGCGGCACCGGAACAGTTTGGTTATCACCAATCCAGCGTAGAGACGGATATTTATGGTTTAGGGATGTTACTTGTTTTTTTGCTGACAGGGGACTATTCATTAAAAGATAAAAATCTGAAGCAGATACCTTTTTTTCTCCGGAAAATCATAGAAAAGAGCACGGAATTTGATCCGCAGAAACGCTATAAAAATGTGAATGTATTTTGTAGGGAAATCAGTTTTTACAGACGATATAGAATGAGAAGAAGTGATGTAAAAATAGGCATTTTTATATTACTGGGAGTATTAATTGTAGGCGGTTTAGCAAGTATAGTTGATAGGATAAATGTGCCGGATGAAAATGCGGTGAACGAGAATGCAAACATAAATGCATCAATTACGTTTGTGAATCCAAGGATAGAGTGGGCAGTAAGACAATATCTTGGTAAAAGTAGTGATGAGGCGATAATGGCAGATGAACTTGCGGAGATTAAAACACTTCTTTTGGCGGGAGATAAGATATATGATGATTGGGATCTTTATGATGAGTACTATAAAGGAAAATGGTACGAATTCAATGAGATGAATGAACCGTTGGAAGAGTTTTTATTGGATGATTTGCAATATTTTACAGGGCTTGAAGAACTGGCATTGGATTTGCAGAATTTGGACATACTTGATGGAATTGAGGCTTTGCCGCTTAAGAAAATATCTGTATCACACAATAATATTGAAGATGTAACGGGACTCAAAAACATTGAGACATTAGAATTTATCAGAATTTCCTGTAATCCGGCGCAATCTCTGGAGGGATTTGAAAATCTGAAAAAAGTAGAATATTTAAATTTATCGGATACGGAAATAGATGATTTGTCGCCAATAAAAAATTGTCCGATAGAGGAGCTTAATTGTTCATATACGTATGTAACAGATTTCGAGTTTTTAAAATCACATCCTGATTTACGAATCCTGCGTTTGAGTGGTGCGGGAGAAGAAACGATAGAGTACATCAATACCCTTGTGAATTTGAGAGAATTGACTATTATGCAGTGTGAAATAAGTTCATTGGAACAGATTGCAAATTTGAAAAATCTGATTTCACTTGATTTAACAAATTGTACATATCTTAAATCGTTGGAAGGTATAGATGTGTTTAAAAAACTGGAGTATGTTGCAATAGCAAGTACAGGAATATCAGATATTACACCGATAAAGAATTTATCGAATTTATATACTTTTGAGCCAAGCTATGCACCAATTACCGATTTTACGCCACTACTCGAATGTCCTATGTTTAATTGTATGTACATCGATAAGGAGTTGGCGGTGATTGCAAAAGAGCAGCTTAAGGAAAAATACGTCATATATAATATAATTGATTAAAAGGAAGGATTAGATGAAATTACACGATGTACAGAAAAGCAAATATGATGACAAGAAACTAAGCAGAGTTGTTGGAGGCGGTTTCCTTGTTATAATAATTTTGTTATTGATTATGGCACTGGGGGCAACTACGTTGCCATCATCGGTGGCGTATATTTTTCTGGCAATAGTCGTAATTGATTGTACTGTTATGATTATTCTTATGGAAACAATTTGCAAGAAATAGCAAAAATTGTATTGTCAAAACCTTTTGACACACCAAAAACAGGCAATGTTAAACACCTTTGATAGAAAAAAATTCGGTCAGCGCATATGCTGACAGAGAAAGGAGATACAAAAAATGGAAATTGGAAGATTCTTTATGCAGATGCGTAAAGAAAGGAAATGACACAGAAACAGTTGGCGGAAAAGAACGGTGTCAGCGGTCGGAACTTGACTATCTGATCTACAATGCGCCGCTTGAATACGCTGATTTTATTTTGAACGGCAATCCAGAAACCTATTTGAAAACTGTAACAGAATACAAAGATTTGGATAGCTGATTGATATAACCCGTTGAAATATTATTTCCTTATGGTCAATTATTTAATGAGTTACCGAGAGCTATAAGAGAAAATAAAGGAGAGAAGTCCATTTCGTCAAGGCTTCTCTCCTATTTCTTGCTCTTTTTCACTTTTTGCGGTGTTTTTTATGAAATGAATTGTGTTAGGAATTCCATAGCAATTTTATCATGCATTTTTGAAAAACCGTGGCCGCCTCCGTCGATTAAATACAATTGAGCATTGCAATAGACATCCCTGGCTTGCTTGGAATACTCCGTGCTAACAATCTTATCCTTCGTTCCATGAACGATAAGAACGGAACCTGTATAAGCAGATATTTCCTCGATGGGATTCATAGTAAGGACATCGGCGGCATAGCATCGCCCCAGCCTCATTGGGCCGCATCGAATAATTTCGGGAAGATTGCTTGGATCAAATCGTGCAAACATCATTTTACCTGCACGGGCATCATCGGGGATGCACAGCGCCGGATAAAACAACACCAGCTTGTCTACAAGTTCAGGATGTTTTGCCGCCGTGAGTGCGGACACAAAACCGCCTTGACTACAACCCATCAGCAAAAGTTCCTTGCTGTTATATGGCAATCCCTGCACATATTCGATCACTGCTTCCAGATCCTGTACTTCCGTCAGTACAGACATATCGGTGGTCGAACCATCGCTCTTTCCTTTCTTGAGAACACTTCCGCCGCAAAAATCAAAGCAGTAGGCGCAGTATCCTTTTTCCGCCAGTAACTCACAATACTGCCGTACCGTGTCTTGCCAAGCCATAAACCCGTGGCAGACGATTGCAACAGGTAAGTTATCTCCAACGGGACGATATTCTGTGCCACGGATGGTCAATGCACCCCGATAGCACTCAAATGTTGTTACGGCATAGGGGGCCGGTTTCTTTTTGAAAAGTCTGTTCATTCGCATACCTCCTGCATCGTGTACTACTTTTGGGTTGGATAAAACTCAGAAGTGTAATTTACAAATTGCATCAGCAATTTTGCGATTTCTTCGGGTGTCTTTTGTATGTCCTCCATAAGCCATTGCCGAAGCATAAAATAACCGCCACCGACAATATAGGTAGAAATTAATTTAATAGCATCGTCCTCAATATTAATCGGTTTTGAGGATTGTTCTTTCATTGCGAGAATGCGGTGAAACATTTTGTTAATGACATATGTTAAATCGTCCACGGAACTGTTTGAAATCAAGATTTTGATAATAGCTGAGTGATCATAGAAGTATGTGCAGATATTTTCAATGTAGTCATATCCGTGTGCGGTCTCCGATATTGGTAACATATCAAATTTTGCTGTCATTTCCTCTGTCAAGGTGTTCTCAATTTCAACCAGTACATCACGAGGAACATTATAGTGCCGATAAAATGTTGCTCGGTTGATCCCTGATTCGTTGCAGAGCTCCGTTACATTTATCTTATCAATAGATTTGGTCTCCAAAAGCCGCAGCAATGCTTCGTGTATAAGTCTTTTGGTAAGGGCAATTCTTTGATTTACTTTCATCG
>CAZMND010000101.1:0-7208 GCA_964567585.1 uncultured Lachnospiraceae bacterium | reverse complement strand
CGTAGAAAATGAAAAAGGTACAATTTTTTCATCACCGAATTGTTCTTCCATTTTTGAAAAATCAATACTTCTTTTATCCATTCTGGCCGGAGTACCTGTTTTAAATCTTCTAATTTCTATTCCTAAATTTTTAAGGGAATCTGTTAAATAATTTGCAGCCTGTAATCCATTCGGACCTGTATGTGTAATGGATTCACCGCAAAGACATCTTGCTTTCAAATAAGTACCGGTACACAAAATAACAGCCTTACATTCATAAATTGAACCGGTAAAGGTTTTTACACCTGTTATTTTTTTTCTGCCGTCTTCTAAATCTTCCGATAAAATTTCACATACTTCCGCTTGTTTAATAGTTAAGTGTTCCTGGTTTTCAAGAACTTTTCTCATTTCTCTTGTATAATCAGCTTTATCTGCCTGAGCACGCAATGAATGTACAGCAGGACCTTTTGATACATTGAGCATTTTTGACTGGATAAAAGTTTTATCAATTACCTTACCCATTTCTCCACCAAGAGCATCTATTTCTTTAACCAAATGTCCTTTTGATGAACCACCAATATTCGGATTACAAGGCATAAGTGCAATACTGTCAACACTGACTGTAAAAATAACAGTTTCAAGACCAAGTCTGGCAGAAGCGAGGGCTGCTTCACAACCCGCATGACCCGCACCAACAACACAAACATCAACTTTTTCTCTGATTTCAGGCATAATATCCTCCGTAAAAATAAAGAAATTTATTTACCCATACAAAACTTTGCAAAAATTTCATTTACCAAATCTTCACCAACTTCTTCACCAATAATAAATCCAAGTGAAGTATAAGCACTCATTAAATCAATGGAATAAAAATCTTCCGGCATATCATTTTCTAAACTTCTTTTTACCATTGTTAAAGATTTATAAGCATCTGAGAGTGCTTCTTTATGTCTAAGACTTGTAATAAAGATTTCATCATTAAAAGAAATCTCACCTTTGAAAAACATTTCTTTCACTGTGTTCTCTAAAACATCCATACCTAAATTTTCTTTAGTAGACGTCTTAATGAAAGCAACATTATTTTCATAATTCCAAAATTCTTTTATTTTTTCTTCCGAAACAACTGTTTCAAGATCTGATTTATTTAAAAGTACAATCACTTTTTTATCTTTAATTAATTCTATAATCTCTTTATCCGTTTGTTCAAGAGGAACTGATGAATCTATTACAAAAATAATTAAATCTGCATCATTTGCATATTTCTTTGCTTTATCAACACCTATTTTTTCAACTACATCTTCTGTATTGCGAATTCCGGCGGTATCAATGATATTTAACAAAATATCATTCATTCTTACACTTTCTTCCAAAACATCTCTGGTTGTTCCGGCAATATCTGTTACAATTGCTTTTTCTTCGCCGGCAAGTAAATTAAGCAAAGAAGATTTACCTACATTTGGTTTACCTACAATAACTGTATTAATTCCTTCTTTTATAATTTTACCGTTATCATACTTCTTAAGTAATTTATCAATTTTCATAAGAAGTTCATCATTTTTTATAGACAATTTTTCATTATATCCATCGAGACTGATATGTTCCGGATCATCTAAAGCAGATTCAATAAAAGCAATTTCATAAATAATCTCATCTCTTAAACCTTTTATAATATTATAAACCTCACCCTTTAACTGTTTTGCGCTACTTTTCATTGCATAAACATTTTTAGAATTAATAACATCCATAACAGCTTCTGCTTTTGTTAAATCAATTCTTCCATTTAAAAAGGCGCGTTTTGTAAATTCTCCGGGATCTGCCAGTCTTGCACCATTTTTAATTACTACTTCCAATATTGTATTCATAACTACAATACCACCATGACAGTTAATTTCTACAGTATCTTCTGTAGTATAACTATTTGGTGCCTTCATTACAGAAACCATTACTTCATCAATAAAATCATTTCCATCATAAATAAAACCATAATTAATTGTGTGTGACTTAACATCAACCAATTTTTTATGATTATTTTTGAAAACTACTATTTTATTTGCAATGGAAATGGCTTCATCACCACTAATTCTTATAATTCCAATACCTGAATTTGTCATAGCAGTGGAAATTGCTGCAATTGTATCTGTATTCATAAAAACTCCATTTTATTACAATGAGAGAATACCTAAATTAGGCATTCTCTCACAGTTTTAATGTCTGAAATTCTAGTTTCTTTTAAAGGAAACAATAACTCTTCTTTCCTTACCTTCGCCTTCACTATGAGTTCTAACATATTTATCATTTTGAAGTGCTGAGTGAATAATTCTTCTTTCATAAGAATTCATTGGTTCTAATGTAACAGGACGTCTTGTTCTCTTAACCTTATAAGAAATATTCTTTGCAAGGTTTTCCAATGTTTCTTTTCTTCTCTGTCTGTAATTTTCAGTATCAACAGTTACACGGATAAATTTATCTGTATTTTTGTTAACTACTAATTTTACAAGGCACTGGATAGAATCAAGTGTCTGTCCTCTTTTACCGATGAGAGCACCCATTTCATCGCCCTTTAATTCAATATGCATTGTATTTTCATCTTCATTATAATCAATTTCAACTACTACATCGTAGTTCATTTTTTCAAATAATTCATTTAAAAAATCCTTTGCAACATCATCAATAGAAGATTTTACTTTTGCTTTAATAATAGCAGGTTTTGCATTAAAACCTAAAAAACCTGTAGAACCCTGTTCTACTACAACATATTCTAATCTGTCACTTGAAACAGTAAGCTTACGACATGCTTCTGTAATTGCATCATCTACTGTTTTTGCAGATACTTCAATAAATTCCATTATATTTCCTCCAAATAAATGAAAATAATAAATTATTTATTATTTTTTTCATTAAACTGTTTTACAAGGTTTGCTTTTGCAGCAAGACTGTTAGAATCACTTAAATTACTGTTGCTTGTATAATCAACTTCTTTATCACTTGTGATATTTTTTGTTCTCATACTTGCATACTTATTCATAGTATTTAAGTCATATCCACCCATTTCGGCAATTTTTTCACGTTTCTTTTCATATTTTGCTTTGTTCTTTTCAACAATTTTATCAAGATCCATTTTATCAATGTACTTATTGATAGCAATCTGCTGAATTGTACGAACTACAGAACCTGCAATCCAGTAAATACCCATACCTGCCGGTAATGTGAAACAGAAAATTGCTGAAGTAACAGGCATCATATAGTTCATCATTTTCATTGAACTCATCATAGCAGCCTGCTGTTCAGTTTGATTCTTTGTATCAGTCTGAGTTGAGTTTGGCATTAACTTAACGTTAATCCACTGAGTAAAAGCTGATAAAAGAGGAATTAAAATTGCACCAATTAATAAAAGCCACTGACCGTTATCAAAAGCCTGACCAACTGTAAAAGATGGAGAGTTAGCAATATTTAAACCTAAAAAGTTATTATATTTATCTAAGTTTTCAGTAATATAAGCTACTTCATCAGCTAAAGACGGATATTCTGTAGCAATACTCTGCCATTCTGTAGTACTTGCCTGATTTAAAATATCAATAAATGTATTTTCAACAGTATATTTTTCATTTCCAAACTGTTTTGTATACATAGCAGCATTTTTAAAAGAAGAAATAAATTCCTGACTGCCTTCCTGATTAATTAAATTTGTAATGAAATCATTATGTGTAAATACATCTCTTACTCTTCCTACATAAGCAGGAATTGCATAAATAACACGATAAAGTGCAAATAAAATAGGCATCTGAATTAATAACTGTACACATGTACCTGAAGGAGAAACACCGTATTTTGCATAAACAGCTTTCTGTTCTTCATTCATTGCCATCATTGCTTCCTGATCTCTTTGTTTATCCTTATATTTATTCTGGATAGCCTGAAGTTCAGGAGACATTTTTGCAGAAAGTTTTGAAAATTTCTGCTGTCTTATTGTTAAAGGCATTAACAATAAATAAACTACAATTGTAAAAATAATAATTGATAAACCAATATTAGGAATACCAATAAGGTTTAAAAATTCGAAAATTGCATCCATAATAAAACCAAGTAACTTAGCTACCGGTCCTATAATAAATGTAGAATTTTGAGTTAATAACATTTATATCCTCCTATTTATATAATCCGATTAAGGAACCGGATCATAACCTCCCTTTGAAAAGGGATTACATCTTAATATTCTCCAAACTGCCAAAGCCCCGCCTTTTATGGCTCCATATTTTTGAATTGCTTCCAAACCATATTGCGAACAACATGGAGTATATGGACACTTTGTTGTTTTCAGAGGAGAAAGATATTTTTGATAAAATTTTATAATGATAATAAATATTTTCTTCATAAAATTCTAAACCACTTCCTACATATTAATAATATGATGAAGCTTACCTAAATGTAAGAATGCGCTTTCTATCTTTTCATAGGTCATTAAAGCCGCATCTTTTCTTATAACGACTACAATATCTAAACCATTATTAAATATTTCTTCGTGTAGCCTGTAACTTTCCCTAACAAGTCTGGTAAGCCTATGTCTCACCACACTGTTACCTACTTTTTTACTCACACTTATTCCAACGCGATTAAAGGATAAATCATTTTCCAACACATACATAACTAAATACCTATTTGCATAATACTTTCCTTTATTATATACGTTATTAAATTGCTGAGTATTTTTTAATGATTCTGAATTAGCCCAATATTTCATAATTTCTCCTTTAATTTAGAAAAGAGAAAAAAAGGCCACATCGCTGCGGCCTAAGCTGATAACTGCTTTCTTCCTTTTGCTCTTCTAGAAGCTAAAACTTTTCTTCCACCCGGAGTACTCATTCTTGCTCTAAATCCATGAACTTTTGATCTCTGTCTCTTTTTTTGGCTGAAATGTCATTTTCATTACACGCGCACCTCCTTTTTCAAATTTACATAAAAATGCATTGTGTTGAAAAATTCCTTTACAATTATATTAGAAGAATTATTTGTCGTCAAGTAAAATAATCGTTTTTTATTTTATATAAAATATACCGAAAAAAGCCCAAAAAATCGTGATTTTGACGAACTCTATATCTTGTTATTTTTTTATTTTCAAAACCACAATATATAGTACCAAAAAAAGTTATCCACAATTAAATTTTTCTATTTTAATTTACATAAAAGTTTCCACAAATTGTTCAAAACTTGTGGAAAACATGTTATTTTTATCTTGATTTTATGTTTAAAACTCATTTTTTACCCATAAAATAAGCTTTTTTTTGAGTATTTACTTATTCACAAATAAAAAATAAAAATAAAATAATATGTTAACTTCAATATATTAGTTATCCACAAAGGTGGATAACTTTCTGTGGATAATAATTTTGTTTGAATTATTATTTTTTTTATATTACTATAATTTATAATGTTTATTTATTATATATAAATTTATGTATTTGGAGGAAACTATGCACGAGATAGAAGTCAGATGGAAAGAAATTAAAGAAGCAGTCAGAAATGAAAGAGAACTTTCTGATGTAGCTTACAATACATGGATAGCCCCACTTGAAATTTACAAAGTTGAAAATAATGTAGTTGTTATCCTCATTCCTTCTTATCAAATTCATTCATTGGATTATATTAGTAAAAAATTTAAATTTGATTTTAAAGTAGCTATTTCTGAAATGATGGACAATGAATATGAAATCGAATTTATTTTGGAAAATGATAAAATAAAGAAAGAACAGACAATAGAAACAGCTCCTGTTTATAATTTGAATTATGAAAATGCAAAATTGAATCCTAAATACACATTTGAAACTTTTGTAGTAGGTAACAACAATAAATTTGCTCATTCTGCTTCTTTAGCTGTTGCCGAATCACCGGGAATTACATACAATCCATTATTTATTTATGGTGGACCGGGTCTTGGTAAAACACACTTAATGCAGGCTATAGGTAATTTCATATTAAAAGAATATCCTGAAAACAAAGTTTTATATGTAAGTAGTGAAGATTTTACTATAGAAGTTATTGATTCCATCCGTTCCGGTAATGCTGCTAAAATGTCAAAACTTAGGGACAAGTATAGAACAGTAGACGTTTTGATGGTCGATGATGTTCAATTTATTATAGGTAAAGAAAGTACGCAGGAAGAATTTTTCCATACATTTAATGCTCTTTATTCACAAGGTAAACAAATTATTTTATCTTCTGACAGACCTCCAAAGGAAATGGAAACTTTAGAAGAAAGATTCCGTTCAAGATTTGAATGTGGTATTAAGGCAGATATCCAGTCACCTGATTTTGAAACAAGAATGGCTATTCTTCAAAAGAAAGCTGAAATGGAACCTCATGCTAAAAACATAGATAAAGATATTATAAAATACATTGCTACTAATATTAAATCTAATATCAGAGAATTAGAAGGTGCATTTAATAAGGTAATTGCTTTTTCAAAACTTAACAAAGCTGAACTTACACTTTCTTTGGCTGAAGAAGCAATCAAAGATATGATTTATCCGGATAAACCAAAGGAAATTACTCCTTCCTTAATTATAAATGTAGTAGCTGAACATTTTGGAGTTTCTATTGAAGATATTGTTTCTAAGAAACGTAATAAAGAAATTGTAATACCAAGACAGGTTTATATGTATCTTTGCAGAGAACTTACTGATGTTTCTTTAGATAACATAGGTAATAACATTGGTGGTAAAGATCACTCTACAGTTATGCATGGTATAGAAAAGATTAAAGAAGATATCAATAATAATGAAGAACTTCGTAATAAGATTGCTATTATAAGAAAGAAAATTATTCCTTCTTAATACACAATTATAAAAAATTTATGTTTATAATAGGTTTAAAATTAACATTTTTATGTGGGTAAATTGTTGAAAGTTTTTTAAACAATTTTATATAATTCAGTCTTTAAAAAATTAATTGTTCATAACTTCAAATTTATCCTTAAGTTTTACAAAGTTTTTAACAATGAATTGTTTATTTTTTTCCTCAAAAATAGTATAATAATATAGGTTATCCACAAATCAACAACTATTATTATTAATATTACTAAAAATATTATTTATTTATTTATTTGAGCGGACAACTTTTTTTCACATTTTTAACCGAAGGGAGTTTTACACAAATGAAATTTGTATGTTCTAAATCTAATTTATTAACAGGTGTACAAACTGTATCAAAAGCAGTACCAAGTAAAACAACAATGT
>CAZMND010000100.1:0-7286 GCA_964567585.1 uncultured Lachnospiraceae bacterium | reverse complement strand
GATGCCATAGATAAATTTGACCCGACAAAGGAAGTTAAATTTGAAACTTATGCCAGTCTTCGTATAAGAGGTTCCATTTTAGACCAGATACGAAAAATGGACTGGATTCCACGAACAATCAGACAAAAGCAGAAGAAAATTGAAACAGCAATAAAAGAAATAGAAGATGCAAAAGGAAGACCGGCCACGGATGATGAAATTGCAGTAAACTTAGGTATTTCACCGGATGAATTTACTGAGTGGCAGTGTCAGATGAAAGTTACCAATGTGGTATCTTTAAATGAATTTATTGAACAAGGTGGAAGCGAGGCTCCCCTTGAACATAATTATTCAAAGTTTGACGGTCCTGAAGAAGTATATGAAAAAGGAGAATTAAAAGAAGTTTTAATGCAGGCCTTGGAAATGCTTACGGAAAAGGAACAAAAGGTCATTCTTTTGTACTACTATGAAGAGTTAACCTTAAAAGAAATAAGCAGAGTACTGGAGGTATCTGAATCCAGAATTTCCCAGTTACATACAAAAGCTTTACAGAAAATGAAGTCAAAACTAGGTAGTTATATGGGTATTTTTTCAAATATTTAGGAGGCAGAGGCATATATGTCGAACGGTTTTTTTCAGTTGATTCATAATGTACATGGAACAAGTCTCAAAATCGTTCCACCGACAAAGGGGGGCGAAATGTTCCCCATTACGGAACTTTCTGATTATTTGAATGCAAGAAATATCCGATTTGATTTACACAAACTGAACGCAATCTGTTTGGAACTTAAAGAAAAAGTAGAAATTCCCCTGAATATGGAAATGGGTTACAGGGAAAGTGAAAAATGTATTGTTACCATAAGTCCTGATAAAATGTCTGCGACTATGAGATTCCATGCACCATCCAATGATGGAGAGGTTATGGATAGCACAGAGATTTTGCAGGAACTTAAACATAAAGGTGTACATTACGGCGTAAAAGAAGAGGTTGTGGAGCAGTTTGTAGCGCATAGAGAATATTGCAAAGATTTTCTTGTAGCAGAGGGCAGTGAGCCTGTGCAGGGAAGCGATGCAAGTATTGAATACTTTTTCTCAACTGATATCCACGCGAAACCAACACTTTTAGAAGATGGTAGTGTGGATTTCTTTAATTTAAATACCATTAATCACTGTAATAAAGGTGATTTGCTGGCTCGTCTAACCCCGGCGGCACAGGGGAAAAATGGTACGACAGTTACGGGCGAAAACCTAAAACCGAGGGATGTACGAAGAATGATGCTCCACTACGGACGTAACATCAGTATTTCCGAGGATAAGACCTGTATCTATTCCGAAGTAAACGGACACGTGGTGCTGGTGGAAGAAAAGGTTTTTGTATCCGATGTTTTGGAACTCGAGAATGTAGATATGTCTACAGGTAATATTGAATATGAAGGTAGTGTGCTGATAAAGGGAAATGTATGTTCAAACTTCTCAGTTATCAGTCACGGAAATATAGAAGTAAGAGGTATTGTGGAAGGTGCATATCTGGAGGCGGACGGTGATATCATTATTGCCAGAGGTATGAATGGTATGGGCAAAGGCGAATTAAAAGCCGGCGGAAACATTGTTGTTAAGTTTATGGAAAACGTTAATGCCCAGGCCCAGGGGTATGTTTCGGCGGAAACGATTTTACACAGTCATGTTTCAGCGGGAACTGATGTTACCGTTACAGGTAGAAAAGGATTTATTGCAGGCGGTAGAGTGTGTGCGACACATAGTATTAATGTGAAGACACTGGGATCTTCAATGGGAGCCGATACAATTGTTGAAGTTGGTGTGGATCCGGGACTTAAGAATAAATTCCAGCAATATCAGAAAGATGTTGTTGAGGCAAGAAGTGAACTGGACAGAATAGAGGGCGTTATTTCCAGTGCGAAGAAACGTCTTGTGGCACATTCGCCGATTACGGAAGAACAGGCTAAATTTATTGCGACTTCCATTTTGCGAAAAGCGGAGTTGTATAGGGAAATAACAACGAAGGAAGCGAAACTTGAAGAAATGCAGGATTTGATGGAGGGTAAAAAGGTTGCGCAGATTATTGTGACAGGCGAGGTTTTCCCGGGAACAAAGATATGTATTTCTGAGGTTTCTATGGTTGTTAAATCCATATGTCAGTATTGCCGTTTTGTTAAGGTGCGCGGCGATGTAAAAATGGAAGCGATATAATAAGGCGGTGATGGAATGGCTTTGGGACCAATCGAATTAAATGTTACGGTTACGAGAGTACAGGATTACACGACAATTAAACATAATGAAGACATAAGACCCAATATCCAGCAGATGGATCTTAGCCAGCAGAACATAAAAGAGGCTGACCATAAGGCATCATTCGTTGAAAAGAAGGACGGGGCTAATAACGAGCAGAGAAAACAAGATGCCAAGGAACAGGGTAAAAATAAATATATGGGTGATGGTGGCCAAAAACGCCCGGGAGCAAAAATTCCCAAGGATGGCACCGTCGTAAAAAAAGAACAGGGCGGTTTTGATTTTAGAGTTTAGGAGATTTTAAAATGGGTGCAACGGAAATTGTGCTTTTAGTGCTTGGTAGCATTGCTTTTGTATTAAGTTTTGTTATCCCGGCAAAAAAAGAAAAAGTAAGTAAAGAAAGCTTACAGGACGCAAAAGAGGAAATTAAAAAGATTGTTGATGAAGCGGTGAAGGAAGCGAACAGTAGCATCGAAGATAACGTCAAGGAAATTTCCGATTATAACGTAGAAAAAGCTGAAAGAGCCATGGAAAGATTATGTAATGAAAAAATTATGGCAATCAACGAATATTCAAGCACTGTATTGGAATCTATTGATAAAAATCATCAGGAAGTTATGTTTTTGTATGATATGTTAAATGAAAAACATAACACAATAAAAGAAACAGCGGCGTCTGTAGATAAAGCCGCAAAAGAAGTAAAACAGACTGCACAGGATGTTGTGGTTGAAATGAAAGAAGTCAAGGAAAGTAGGGAAGAAAAGCAGGGAGAAATTCAGTTGATATCTCTGGACAAGTTTGTGCCTGAAATTGATGAAACCAGAGCGGAGGTTGCCGTAAATAATGTGGAAGCGGTGGCTGAAATCGGAAACGATGATAAAGTATCAGAGGATGTAGTAAAACAGTTAGACGCTATTAAGAGTACAAAGATAAAGAAAGGTACATCCAGAAAGAAGTCGGCTAAAGCAAAAGACGTGGAAGCGCCGGATTTAAATATAGGCACCCTTGGAACGAAACGAGACGGCGGAAGAAACAGTAATGAAAGAATTTTGCAATTGCACAATGCGGGAAAATCCAATGTCGCCATCGCAAAAGAACTGGGACTTGGAATCGGTGAAGTAAAATTAGTAATTGATTTGTTTGAAGGAATGTAATTATGAAACTGAAATACTATTTAAGAGGACTTGGAATCGGCATTGTTGTTACTGCAGTTATTATGATGGCGGCACTGGGCAATAAACAGCCTATGACGGATGAAGAAGTAATTGCCAGGGCAAAAGAACTCGGAATGATCGAAAACTCCGTACTTACGGATATAGCCGATAAAGAAAAAGAGTCTGTTACAGAATCCGGCGGGGATGAAAATCAAGATACAGAGCAGGAAGCGCAACAGAATGAAAAACAGGATGTGACTGTAGATGAAAAACAAGATGAAGAACAAGCAATAAAAGAACCGTCTGAGACAGAAACATCCGATAAAGATACAATAGCCATTACGGTTGTCAGCGGTGACAGTTCATGGACGGTAAGTAAGCGAATGGAAGAAGCGGGACTTATTGAATCGGCGAAGGATTTTGATACCCATCTTTGCAGATATGGTTATGATAAGAGAATCAGTGTAGGCACTTACCAAATCCCAACCAATGCCACTCATGAAGAAATGGCGAAGATTTTAACAAGAATGGACTAATTCATCAAAATATAACTGGAAATAAAAATCCTCAGTAATGGGGATTTTTATTTTTTTGAAAAAAACTTGAAGTATCGATTAGCTTGTGCTAACCTAGTTAGTAGATACTAACTGGGCAAACAGGAGGCTATTATGGCTATTGTAGAATTTAAAAATGTGACAAGAATTTATAAAAGTGGTGAACACGAACAGCGGGCATTGGATGGAGTTGACCTTGCCTTAGAGGAGGGGAAATTTATTGTTGTACTTGGTCCCAGTGGTGCGGGAAAAAGTACGCTTCTTAATATGCTGGGTGGATTGGACAGTCCCACAAGTGGTACCATTACAGTGAATGGGAAAGATATTTCTACACTTTCTCAGAATGAATTGGCTGATTATCGCGCATCAACTGTCGGATTTGTATTTCAGTTTTATAATTTAATACCAACGTTGACGGTTTATGAAAATGTAGCATTGGTAAAAGAGATTTCTAAAAATCCGTTAGGGGCTACTAAGATGTTGGAAGAAGTGGGGCTTGCTGACCATGCACAAAATTTTCCGTCAGAATTGTCAGGCGGAGAGCAGCAGAGGGTTTCCATAGCACGTGCCCTTGCAAAAAATCCTAAGATTTTGCTTTGTGATGAACCGACAGGGGCACTGGATTCTGAAACTGGCGTGCTTGTTTTAAAATTGCTTCTTTCTATGGCAAAAAACTATGGAAAAACAATTGTGGTAGTTACTCATAATCAAAACATTGCCAAAATGGCAGACGTAGTAATTCGTGTGAAAAACGGCAAAATAAAAGCGTGCGAGGTACAGGAAAATCCTATGAGCGCAGATGAAGTGGAGTGGTAGTCATATGTTGATGAGAAAATTAATTCGTACTGCCTGGAAATATAAATCCCAGTTTGTCTCGATGATTCTTATGATCGCTATCGGCGTGGGAATATTTTTAGGATTTAATATGGAATGGAAAAGTCTGGAAACAGATACCAATTCATTTTTAGAAGATACCTTATATGCCGATTTCCGTCTTTATGCGGAAACCGGATTTTCCAAGGAGGATATTGAGAAGATTCAGGAAATTCAAGGCGTAGATGCGGCTACAAGATATCTATCCGTAAATGTAAGTATGGAGGATGAGAAAAAATCGTTGGCATTGAATGTGTCAGAAAATTACACAGTATCTACGATGATGATAATGGAAGGTGAGAAATACGATGAAAATTCCTACGGAATATGGTTATCTGACAGGTTTGCTAAGGAAAACGGAATAAAAATCGGCGATACATTAACAACTACCTACAAGGGCTTGAAAATTGAAGGAGAGGTTGTAGGACTTGCAAAAAGCGGTGAAATGATGGTTTGTGTGGCGGATGGAAACCAGCTGATGCCGGATTATGAGAACTTTGGATTCGCCTATATTTCACCGAATAAATTGGAAAAGATCTTGGGAGGAGCGTTTTATCCACAAATCAATATCCGTTCCGCTATGGAAAAGGCGGAGCTTGAACAGGCGATAAAAGAGGCACTTGGAAAAACCATTCTGGTACTTTCCAAGGAGGAACACGTTGCCTACGCAGGGGCTAAGAGCGAAGCGGAAGAAGGAAAAACAATGGGCTCCATTTTACCGGTATTGTTTTTGTCTATTGCAATGCTGACTATGATTACTACTATGCACAGGATTGCGGCAAACGAGAAGGTACAGATTGGTACATTGAAGGCGCTTGGTTTCAGGGATAAACGTATTTTGTTGCACTATACATCTTACGGACTGATGATTGGACTTGTAGGTACATTGCTGGGAGTGGCATTAGGTTATTTGGTTGCATCCTTGATTGTTAGCCCTACGGGAATGATGAGCACCTATATTGATATACCGGAGTGGCCGCTTGTGATGCCGACGTTTTGTATCCCGGTTATTGTGCTGACTGTTGTATTTCTGACAATGATTAGTTATTTGTCCGTTAAGGAGATGTTAAAGGGGACGGCGGCAGATGCATTGAGACCATATACGCCAAAGGCTATGAAAAAGAGTGTTTTGGAAAAATTGGCTTTTTGGAAACGCCTTGATTTTGGTACCAAGTGGAATGTAAGAGATATTTTGCGGCACAAATCCCGTTCTGCCATGACACTTGTGGGTGTGGCAGGCTGTATGATACTTATGGTTGGTGGTCTTGGTATGAAAGACACTATGGCCGGTTTTATGGAATTGCTGGATCAGGGTATCAACAATTATGTAACGAAAGTGAATCTTTCAGAGACTGCTTCTAACGACGAGGCAAGAAAACTGGCAGAAACGGTGGAGGGTGACTGGCTTGCTTCTTCCGGAATCAGCTATGAAGGGGAAACGGTTACGTTGGAAGTATATAATGCAGAACGTAATAAGATTCGTTTTATTGATGAAGACAACGAATTTGTGGAATTAACCGATGATGGAGCCTATTTGTGCCTGCGTCTTGCAGATTCGGCGCAGATAGGGGATATCATTCAATTTTCACCCTATGGCAGTGAAGAAACCTACGAGGTACGCGTGGCGGGTTATTTGAGATCCTTGATGACAAACAGTATTATTATGACGGAAGCCTATGCGGACAGTGTGGGCGTGGAATATCATATCAGTACGGTTTATACAGATAAGGACGCAAAAGAGATTGAAAGCTCGGAATTGATTGTAGGGAAACAGGACAAACAGACCATTATGGAAACATATGACAGTTTTATGCAGCTTATGAATCTTATGGTGTTTATTCTGATAGTTGCAGCGGCTGTTTTAGGGATGGTAGTTCTTTATAATCTTGGCGTTATGAGCTATGTGGAAAGGCAGCGGGAACTGGCTACATTAAAGATACTAGGTTTCAGGAATAAGCAAATTGAGAAACTTTTAGTCAGCCAAAATATCTGGTTGACCATTATCGGCGTGATGATTGGTCTTCCGGGCGGCGTTGGCGTATTACAAATATTAATCAATGCGCTGATGACAGAATATGAATTGAAACTGACTTTAGGTATCCTGACATATTCCGTAAGTATGTTGCTGACATTTGGTGTTTCCATTTTGGTAAGTTTTATGGTTGCCGGAAAAAATAAGAAAATTGATATGGTGGAAGCATTGAAAGGCGCAGAGTAAAAAAACACTAGAAAACGCGAAAATCCCCTTGCATTAGGGGATTTTTTATGATAAAATCTATCCGTTGTGACTATAAAACACGTGTGACTATTTGTTGCCGGTGCTCATTAACGCTTGAGTTAGCAGCAGAGTTTGACGTCATACGGAAGATTATTTAACTAAACGGAGGTAAAATTATGAGCGTTATTTCAATGAAACAGTTATTAGAAGCAGGTGTTCATTTTGGACATCAGACAAGAAGATGGAACCCTAAAATGGCTC
>CAZMND010000099.1:0-7426 GCA_964567585.1 uncultured Lachnospiraceae bacterium | reverse complement strand
CATGACAAATACTGCTATGAAAGAGCTCAGATGGCTTTACATGACAGAGATGTATACAGATACTTTGCAACAGGTTTTGCAGGTCTTTCTGTAGTAGCTGACTCATTATCAGCAATCAAATATGCAAAAGTTGAAGTTATCCGTGACGAAGATGGTCTTATCGTAGACTTCAAAACAACAGGTGACTTCCCTAAATACGGTAACGATGATGACCGCGTAGACGAAATCGCTGCTGATTTAGTTAAGAAATTCATGACAATGATTAGAAGACATCACACATACAGAGACAGTTTCCCAACTATGTCTGTATTAACAATTACTTCTAACGTAACATATGGTAAAGCTACAGGTAACACACCTGACGGACGTAAGATGGGTCAGCCATTTGCTCCTGGTGCTAACCCAATGCACGGCCGTGACAAAAACGGCGCTGTTGCTTCTTTATCATCAGTTGCTAAACTTCCATTCCAGCACTCACAGGACGGTATCTCTAACACATTTACTGTTATCCCTGGCGCTCTTGGAAAAGAAGATCAGGTATTCGCTGGCGATATCGAAATCGACTTAAACAACTAATTAAGAGGTGACTATTATGGACGAAAATCAGATGATTGAAGATCTTGTACGTATGCTTGATGCGGACATTGCTAACGGCGTTGGACACATCAATGTTGACACAGATGAGAAATTGAATCAGTCAAAAAACGTTCAGACAATGGGATGTACGGATTGTTCCAGAACCCCGTTGGCATGTAGTGTACCAACCCTTCATCAAGGTCTTGATGATTACAAATAACAATAAATTACCGATGGGGCGCCAAAGCCCCTCCGGTAATAAATAAAATAGGAGGATTTAATTATGTCAGAAGTAAATGCAACTCAGATTGATAACTTAGTATCATTATTAGATGGCTACGCTACAAAAGGCGGACACCACCTTAATGTAAACGTATTAAATAGAGAAACATTATTAGACGCTCAGGCTCATCCTGAAAACTACCCACAGTTAACAATTCGTGTATCAGGATACGCTGTAAACTTTGTTAAATTAACACCGGAACAGCAGGCTGACGTTATCTCTCGTACATTCCACGAAAGCGTTTAAGCCTTTCTTTGGACGTATAAAGATTAACTAATAAGAGGCTTTCGCCATTACGAAGAAAATTCGTCAAAGGCGAGGCCTCTTTTTTATATTTCCATAGGTTTCCGTCAAAAGATAGAAGAAACAGGTTTATATTTTTCTAAATATTTAGTATACTTATTTAGAGCACACGTGCTCAGAACGGAGGATATTATGAGTGGACGTATTCATTCTTTAGAAAGCTTCGGTACCGTAGATGGACCGGGCGTTAGATTTGTAGTTTTTGTACAGGGCTGTCCTATGCGATGTGCCTACTGCCACAATCCCGATACATGGGCAATGACAGGCGGTAAAATTATGGAAGCATCCGAAATTATTGCACAATACGAACGAAACCGTCCTTTCTATAAAGGTGGTGGCATCACCGTCACAGGTGGCGAACCACTTATGCAGGTAGATTTCTTAATTGAACTATTTACCCTTGCAAAAGAAAAAGATATTCACACCTGTATTGACACATCAGGTATTGCCTATAAACCGGGAAACGATGCTTTCATTGAAAAACTGGACAAGTTAATGCCCCTTACAGACCTCGTAATGCTTGATATTAAGCACATTGACCCTGATAAGCATAAAGAACTTACCCAGCAGCCAAATGACGGTATTTTGGCCTTCTGTGAGTATTTAAATGACAGAAAAGTAGATATGTGGATTCGCCACGTGGTAGTTCCTACCATTACGGATGACGATGAATATTTATACAAGCTTGGTTATTTTATTGGTGGCTTTACTAACGTAAAGGCTCTGGACGTACTCCCCTATCACACCATGGGAAAAACTAAATATGAACAGCTCGGTATGGAATATAAATTAGACGGAATTCCTGCTATGGACAAAAATAAAGTCATCGAAAAGAAGCAGGTTATTTTGCAGGGTATCAAAGACCGCCGTGTCGATGCAGAAAAGACAATAAAGTAGTAAATTTGACTTGTATAAAATACAATTTTGTATTATTATTAAAGGAACGAAACTTATTCTAAAATTATTTACTTAAGGAGGATTCTATTATGGCATTTGTTATTAGTGATGCTTGCGTAGCTTGCGGTGCTTGCGAATCTCAGTGTCCTGTAGGTGCAATCAGCATGGGCGATGGAAAATACGAAATCGATGCAGATACATGTATTTCATGTGGTTCTTGCGCTGGTGCTTGCCCAACCGGAGCTATTTCAGAAGAATAATTATAAGACGAAAAGAGTTCGCATTCTTTGCGAACTCTTTTTTATTTCTGTCATTGTGCTTTATTTCTTCTCCTTCTATTCTTTTTTCTAAGTAGTTCATCCAGCTGTCTGAAATGCTTTTCTTCACGTTCTATTCTGTTTTCTTCACGTTTATCCTCCCGTTCCTCCTGCGTCCTGAATTGATAATCCAGTTCTTTCATAATCGTATCACGCATCTGATTATACAATTCCTGATTGCTGTCTTGCACCGCCTCTTTAATAAACTGTTTTAAAAGATATTGAAGGCGCAGACTCTTTTCTTCACGGCTCACTTCTTCTGTATCCTCTATCACTGCATTTACGGGATTTTCTGTATGTATAGGTACTATCTTAGTCTCTTCCGCTTGCAAGCTGTTCACCGCCATGTTTTGTCCATCTATCGGTATGATTTTTCCATCCTTCATATACATTCGGATAGCCTTTAACTGCAGTCCCGTATCTTTCATTTTCTTAACCTCCTTGAAGAACTCCACATCGCTTCCGGTGTAATACCTATGCCCCAACTTATTTCTCTTGATGGGCAGTCCCAGTTCCTCCTCCCAATAACGAAGTACGTGCGTTTCCACCTGCACCTGTTTTGCCGCGTCCGAAATCAAATATGTTTTTTCCATCCTTTTTCCTCCTTTTACATATAAAAAAGATTGCGCAGGTTGCGCAATCTCCGCGCGCGAGCGGTATTGCGTAGCAATTAATTTCTTCTCCGCGAGCTGCGCATCCTGCGGAGTATCTTTTTTTACTTTACGGGCAAGAACTTTCACACGTTAGTGTGACAAGGTCTTTCCTGTAAAGTAAAAAAGAGAACAATACCTGCTTTTTAGGCTTGTCCTCTTTTGTAAATACATTAATCTCTTGCTTTGTTTGCAAATTGTGTGTATTGCGGTAACCATACAAGTTCCACGGTTCCAATCGGACCATTTCTTTGCTTAGCTACGATAATTTCCGCAACATTTGGCTTGTCCGTTTCTTTATTATAATAATCATCACGATAGATGAACATTACAACGTCGGCATCCTGCTCGATAGCTCCGGATTCACGAAGATCCGACATCATCGGTCTGTGGTCAGGTCTTTGTTCTACGGCACGGCTAAGCTGTGAAAGCGCAATAACCGGAACACTTAGCTCTCTGGCCAGGGCCTTAAGCGAACGTGAAATATCCGCAATTTCCTGCTGTCTTGAATCAGATTTTCCACTACCACTCATCAACTGTAAGTAGTCGATAATGATAAGTTTCAAATCATGGTCCATTTTAAATTTTCTACACTTAGAACGCATTTCTGCAATGCTGATACCCGGTGTATCATCAATAATCAAATGGGACTGTGCAATCGTACCTGCACTTTCAATCAATTTTTCCCAATCCGCTTCGGAAAGCTGTCCTGTACGAAGATCCTGCGCATCCACCTTAGACTCCAAGGAAAACATACGGTTTACAAGCTGTTCCTTTGACATTTCCAAGGAGAATATCGCAACCGCCATATTCTGTCTGAATGCCACGTGCTGGGCGATATTAAGTACAAACGCCGTTTTACCCATAGAAGGACGGGCTGCAACCAAAATAAGGTCTGAAGGCTGTAATCCTGCCGTTCTTGTATCCAAATCCAAAAAGCCCGTAGGAATACCGGTTACGGAACCCTTATTTCTGGATGCAATTTCAATTTTATTTAACGCATTCGTAACAACCTTCCTAATCGGCACTGTTTCGCCTGTATTTCGCTTCTGAGCAAGATTAAATACTCTTTTCTCTGCCTCTTCTAAAATCGTCTCTAACGACTCTTTTCTGGCATAACATGTATTCTCAATTTCTTCAGCTGTCCGAATCATTTTTCGAAGTGTTGAATTATCTGCAACAATTTTTGCATAGGATTTCACGTTTGCCGAGGTTGGCACCGATGTAATTAAATCACGCAAAAATTCCAAAGAGCTTACTTCAGCCGGAACATTTTTTTCTTTTAATCCATCTTGCAGTGTTACAATATCTACCGGTTTTCCGCTGTTATGAAGTTCTACCATTGTTTCAAAAACAACGCCGTATTGCTTATTATAAAAATCATCGCCTGTGATAATTTCCGATGCCTGAACAATGGCTTCCGCATCCATAACCATAGAACCGATAACCGACTGTTCTGCCTCTATACTATGCGGTAAAACCCTTTTTAATAAAGCTTCTTCTAACTCTGCCATGAAGCTTTCTCCTTTTCTCTTACTGTTCTTTTACCTTTACCTTCAATGTACCTGTCACTTGTGGATGTAATTTTACCTTCACATCAAAAGTACCAAAAGTCTTAATCGGATCTGTCAAAACAATTTTCTTCTTATCAATTTCCACACTGCACTGATCCTTAAATGCCTGCGCAATTTCTTTGGACGAAACAGAACCGAATACTCTTCCGCCTTCGCCTGCTTTCATTGTTAAAACAACTTCTTTTGACTCCAAATCCTTTGCAAATGCTTTTGCCGCATCAAGTATTTGCTGCGCCACTTTTTCCTGATTTGCCTTCTGAAGTTTCAAATCATTCATATTTTTTGCATTTGCTTCCACACCTATTTTTTTTGGCAAGATATAATTACGCGCATAACCATCGTTCGCCTCAATAATCTCACCTTTTTTACCTAATGTTTTCACATCCTGTAATAAAATTATTTTCATTCCAAGTCACCTTCTTCAATCATTGTATCTATTGTCTGTTTCAAGGCCTCAATACCCTCTTCGATAGTCGCGCCTTCGAACTGACAACCTGCCACGTTCAAATGTCCACCACCGCCTAAGCGTTCCATAATGATCTGAACATTCACTTCATCAATAGAACGGGCACTGACATAAATAACGCCCTGATACGCGGTCAAAATAAAGCTGGCTCTGATACCCTTAATATTCAAAAGTTCATTTGCCGCCTGAGCACCGATAATCGTTGGACTCTGAATTCCGTCACTTGTACAGGTAGAAATTGCATAGTAAGTTCTGTAAATTTCCGCCTGACTAACCGCATCAGCCTTAGCCTTATACTCATCAACATCTTCTCTGAACAGTTTTCTTACACGTGTAACATCCGCACCGTTACGACGCAAAAACGCCGCCGCTTCAAATGTTCTAACACCTGTTTTTGTCATAAAATTATTGGTATCTATCATAATACCGCTGTACATACAGTCCGCTTCTTCATTTGTAATTTTAATGTTATCGTAAATGTACTGCAAAATTTCCGAAACCATTTCACATGCCGAAGACGCATAGGCTTCCACATAGGATAACGTAGCATTTTCAATTGTTTCAGAGCCTTGTCTGTGGTGATCCAAAACCACAATGGATTTACACACCTTCAAAAGTTCCGGACATTCCGTAATGCTTGGTTTGTTTACGTCAACAACTACCAGAACCGAGTTCTTTTCTGCCAAATCCAAGGCTTCCTGACTTGTAACAATCATATTGTCTTCATAGTCCGGATTATTTTCAAACAAGTCAACCAATGGCTTTACGGAAGTTGTCACATCATTTAAAACAATATGTGCACGTCTTTCCAGTGTTTTTGCAATACGGTAAATACCGATTGCCGCACCAAAACTATCCACATCCGCAAGTCTGTGTCCCATAATAATGACCTGATCTTTTGCCGAAATAATTTCCTTTAAAGCATGTGCCTTTACTCGCGCTTTTACACGTGTATTCTTTTCAACCTGCTGGCTCTTACCGCCGTAATACACAATATTTTCGGGTGTTTTTACGACAGCCTGATCACCGCCTCGGCCAAGCGCCAAATCGATGGCATTACGTGCAAATTCGCAATTCTGCGCATATGTCAAACCATCATAACCAAGTCCGATACTGACTGTCACAGCCATTTCATTACCGATGCTGACAGTTTTTACATCATCTAATATATCAAAACGCATTTCCTGCAGCTGAAGTGCTGATTTTTTCCGCAAAACAATAAGAAACTTATCTTTTTCTGTTTTTCTGGAAATACCATCAATTGCAGAAATATATTTGTTTATTTTTCTGTCAATAAGAGCAGTCAAAAGCGAACGACGAACCTCTTCTACACTCTCCAAAGCTTCCTCATAGTTATCAATATAAATCATTCCAACACAAAGACTCTGGTCATCCACTTCCTTCAAAGCAATCTGCAGTGCTGTATTATCAAACATATACACTGCGATTAAATATCCATCATAGCCTCTTGCTTCGATAATATCACTGTTTTCAGCCATTTCTCTCAGCGGAATTTTCTTCATCTTCATCGTGTAGTTTCCATCTTCAAACTCCACTTCCATTTCCGCATCATCCATACCGTTTTCGCCAGGAAGCTTTTCACGGGTAATATTCGAAAAAATAGATGTAATGGACTTATTGTATCCCTTAGGCTTATGAACCAAATCTTCAAACGCCTTGTTAGTCCATACAATTTTACCGCTTTCATCCAAAAGAGCATGTGGTAATTCAAGTTCCCTTAAAAGACGTTTCTGAATCTGTCCGTAATGAGTCGCAAAGCTTATAAGCTCATTCATAATAATCGGTCTGTTGTACAAAAGCATAAACGCCACAATTGCGAAATAAAATACAACAAATGCACAAAGCAACAAGCCGGCTCTGACATCAATCAGAAATACTCCTATATCCACAAGCACCAACACAATACCCAAATAAATGGAATATTGCATATAGGTCTTTAATCTGCCTTTTAACTTAACACTGTTCTTCATATAAATCTCCTAGTGTGCATCAATGAATCATTTCTTTCGAAACCATCTCACCTGTTAAAATCACCATACACTGTAAGTATATCATTTTTTTCACTGTAATGCTACACCATTATTTAGATATAAAAACGCAAAAATCGACATATGTGGTATACAAAAAGACCAACTACCTTTTTGGGTAATTGGTCTTTGTTATTTTTCTTATTCTGCTGTGTAAGGCATTAAAGAGATATGTCTTGCACGTTTGATAGCTACTGTAAGAGTTCTCTGGTGTCTTGCACAGTTACCAGTAATTCTTCTAGGAAGAATTTTACCTCTTTCAGATACGTATCTTTTTAATTTGTTTACATCTTTGTAATCAATTACATTGTC
>CAZMND010000098.1:0-7501 GCA_964567585.1 uncultured Lachnospiraceae bacterium | reverse complement strand
TCTGGGCAGAGGCTTTACGGCGTTTAAATTTAACAATACCTGCCGCTTCATCAAAAAGCTCACGTCTCTCCTCCGGCTTACCGCTCAAAATCTTGTCAATCTGACCCTGACCGATAATAGAATAACCCTCTTTACCGATACCTGTATCATAAAAAAGTTCGTTTACATCCTTTAATCTGCAAACAGTTCCGTTAATCAGATATTCGCTTTCGCCGGATCGATACAGTCTTCTTGCCACGGTGACTTCATCATAATCAATGGCGAGTTGATGATCTTTATTGTCCAGTGTGATTGCAACATATGCATAGCCCATCGGCTTTCTCATTTCAGTACCGGAAAAAATTACGTCCTGCATCGACGCCCCACGAAGCTGCTTGATTCTCTGTTCACCAAGTACCCATCTTACCGCATCGGCTACGTTACTTTTTCCACTACCATTAGGACCTACGATTCCCGTAATACCGTTGTGGAACTGAAAATTTATTTTATTTGCAAAGGACTTAAATCCATGAACCTCAATACTTTTTAAATACATAATTCACCTACTATTTTTTCAGGAGTAAAAGCGCCGCGGCCGCAGCCTTTTGTTCGGCTTCCTTTTTGTTTTTTCCGACTCCCGTTCCCATTCGTTTTCCGTCTATTTCAACAGCACATTCAAATTCCTTGCTGTGTTCCGGACCTTTTTCCGTAAGCAACACATAAGCAATCTGACCTGCTTTTCTTTTTTGTACCAATTCCTGCAGGGATGATTTTGCATCATATACCAGTTTTTTGTTCTCAATATCAGTCAAAATGTACTTGTGTACAAACTGCTTTGCCACTTCCATTCCGCCATCTAAATACATCGCGCCGATAAGTGCTTCCATTACATCCGAAACAATCGAATCCCGCTTTCTTCCACCCATAGCGCTCTCGCCCTTACCAAGAAAAATATATTCGCTAAGTTCTATCTCTTTGGCACTCTGTGCAAGCGATGTTTCACAAACAATCATCGCCCGAAGTTTCGTCATTGCACCCTCGCCCATAGCAGAATTATTCAAATATATATACTCACTGGTTAAAAGTTCCAACACAGCATCGCCTAAAAACTCAAGTCTTTCGTAGTCACCGTTTTTGTTAATGCGCTGCTCATTCGCAAAAGATGTATGCGTCAAAGCACGCTTTATCAGCAATTTATCCCTGAATGTATAACCGATTACCTGTTCCAGTTTTTCTATCTTTTCTTTCATCAACGCCAAACCTCATTAAAAGTCCATACAGTCGAAAAAGCCCTAAATTGGGCTTTTTGCCAAACTATTCCTTAAAATTTTTAAGCAATTCATATGCGTCATTTACTGTTACAACCTGTTTCAAGTCTTCTTCGCTAAAGCTCACATCGAAAATTTCTTCCAGACTCATCGCAATCTGATACATATCTAATGAATCCGCTCCTAAATCTTCAACAAATCTTGTGTCTAAAGTCAATTCCCCTGCATCGATTTTCAATACTTTAACGATAGCATCTTTTAACATTTCAAGTTCCATAATTTAAATCCCTCGATTATTTATCGGATAGTGAAATGATATCCTCAATTTTTTCATTAATATTTTGTTCACTGAAAGTGATACACTGCATAATAGAATTCTTCACTTCTGTAGCATTGGAACTACCGTGTGTTTTCACTACAAGTCCGTTAAGACCAAGCATCGGTGCCCCGCCGTACTGTTCCAAATCAAATGATTTCAACGTTTCCTTCAAGGCAGGCTTTACAAGAAGTGCGCCAATTTTACTGCGAAGGCTTGTCATCATACCGGCCTTTACTTTCTTAATCAAAGTTGCGCCAACACCCTCGTAAAGTTTTAAAACAACGTTTCCTACAAAGGCTTCACAAACAATAACGTCCACAACACCCTTTGGAATATCTCTTGCTTCTACGCTTCCTACAAAATTGATTTCCGGACAATTTTTAAGAAGCGGAAAAGTTTCTTTTACAAGTGCATTGCCTTTTTCTTCTTCTGCACCATTATTTACAATACCGACTCTTGGGTCTTTAATGCCCATAATGTTTTCCATATAAACAGAACCGATCTTTGCATACTGAACCAGATGGGATGGTTTCGCATCCACGTTGGCACCACAGTCAATTAACAGTGAAACGCCTGTTTCTGTCGGAATAAGTGGTGCAAGCGCCGGTCTTTCAATTCCCTTTAATCTGCCCACGATAACCTGTCCACCTACCAAGGTTGCGCCTGTACTGCCTGCGGATACATACGCATCACAGACACCTTCCCTAACCATAGTCATTGCTTTTACAATTGAGGAATCCTTCTTCTTTCTGATAGCCATAACCGGTGGTTCTGCTGTTTCGATAATCTCTGTTGCATTCACAATTTCAGCCTGCTCAGCATTGTATGTATATTTTGCAAGTTCTTCCTTGATAACTTCTTCCTGTCCTACAAAAAAGACCTTCACCTTACTACTCTCATTAATTGCAGCTACACCGCCTTTAACAATCTCTACCGGTGCATTATCGCCACCCATTGCATCCAATGCTACTTTTACAAATTCTGACATAACTATCTCCGTTTCAACCTCATATTATCTCAATAAACCTATTCTACTATACTAAAAAAACGGCTAAAAATCAAGGAAATTGGGTAAAAAAATAAAGGACCTCCGAAACGGAAATCCTTTATACATCGTCATAATAAATTATTCAACTGTGATGATTTCTTTTTTGTTGTATGATCCACAAGCTTTACATACTCTGTGAGGCATCATTAAAGCACCACATTTGCTACATTTAACTAATGTAGGAGCACTCATTTTCCAGTTTGCTCTTCTCTTATCTCTTCTACCTTTTGAAGATTTATTCTTTGGACAAATAGACATCGTTACACCTCCTTATTTGCGTTAAAGATATCTTTTAAAGCTGCCCATCTAGGATCCGGCACAAAAGTATCGCAACCGCATTCGCCTGTATTTAAGTCTTTTCCACAGACGGTACAAATTCCTTTGCACTGCGGCTTACACAAGACTTTCATAGGCCAGCTCATTAAAATCTCATTGTTTACTAGGTTTACAACATTCAGTTCATAACCTTCCATAAAATTTTGCTCATCGTCTTCTGCTTCTCCGGCTTTTTCCGGTGAGAATACTTCGTAAGAAAACTGTAAATCCATTTCATAAGGTACCGCATTTAAGCATCTGTCGCATTTCATATCAAACAACAACTTTCCGCTACCTTCTACCAGCACTTTTCCAACTCCAATGTTGGTAAAAGTCATAGAGATTGGTTCCTTAAAGACTACAGAATACTTGTCACCACTATATGTGAAAGTATCCATGTCTAATGTAAAATCTTTCTTCACAACTTTCTCTACGGACGAAAAAACATCAGTTAAATTCACTAACATCGTTGTCTCCTATCCACACTTGAACTATTATACATAGGTGTTGAAAGTTTGTCAACACAAATTTCTTTACGACATCTGAGCCTGTACGGCTGTAAGTGCAACTACACCCACGATATCTTCCCAAGAACAACCTCTTGATAAATCATTTACCGGTCTTGCAAGCCCCTGAACCATTGGTCCGTAAGCTTCTGCCCCGCCCAGTCTCTGTACAAGCTTATAGCCGATATTTCCACTGTCTAAGTTCGGGAAAACAAGTACATTGGCTTTTCCTGCCACTTCGCTTCCCGGTGCTTTTGATTTTGCAACATGTGGAACCAACGCAGCATCTGCCTGTAATTCTCCGTCCAAAGTAAGATGCGGATACCGTTCATGGGCAATATTGGTTGCTTCAATTACTTTATCTACACAAGGATGCTTTGCACTACCTTTTGTGGAATGGGAAAGCATTGCAATAATCGGTCTTGGTCCGATTAATGTACGGAAGCTCTTAGCACTTGTATCAGCAATCGCTGCCAATTCTTCTGCTGTCGGGTCCTGGTTCAAACCACAGTCCGCAAATAAAAATGCACCATTTTCTCCATATTTGCAATTCGGAACATCCAAAATAAAGAAACCGGATACCAGTTTAACACCCGGTGCTGTTTTCAAAATCTGCAAGGAAGGTCTTAAAACATCCGCTGTCGCATGGCACGCCCCCGCAACCATTCCGTCAGCATCGTTAGCCTTAACCATAATTACACCAAAAGTCAAATAATCAGTCAAAAGAATTTCTCTTGCCTTTTCCATTGTCATACCTTTTGACTTTCTTGTTTCGTACAACAACTCAACATAAGAATCCAATTTGTCACATCTGTGCGGATCTACGACTTTAACCCCCGTTAAGTCAACTTCCAACCATCCTGCACCATCCATAATCTTCTCTTCATTACCGACCATAATTACATCTGCGATATCTTCTTCAATAATATGTGATGCAGCAATCAAAGTTCTCTTGTCGGTTGTTTCAGGAAGTACAATTGTCTTCTTGTCTTGTCTGGCACGTTCTTTGATCTTATCAATATAAGCCATACCCATTCTCCTCCATACATTATATTGCCTGTTCTTTTACCTTCTTTTTTGCATACGATTAAGTATATGTTAATTATACAAAAACAAATTATTGTATACAAGAAAAAATATTTAAAATATTGTGCAAAATCAAGTACAAAGTTCATTGTGAACTTTCCTATTCTGTGTTAGGATTGTTTTAAGGGAACAAAGGAGGCGAAAAATATGAAAGTTGTTGGTATTGTAGCAGAATACAACCCATTTCACAAGGGACACGCATACCATATCCAAAAGGCAAAAGAGCTCACCGGATGCGACTATTGCATTGTGGTTATGAGCGGTAACTATACCCAGCGCGGCGTTCCCGCTATGATTGATAAACACTCCCGTGCAAAAATGGCACTTTTAAACGGAGCCGACCTTGTCATTGAACTCCCTGTACGTTTTGCCACCTCCAGCGCAGAAGGATTTGCAACCAATGCTGTTGCCATTTTGAACGCCACCGGTGTTGTGACAGAGCTGTGCTTTGGAAGCGAATGCGGCAATGTGGAAAAACTGTCCCAAATCGCCAAGGTACTCCTTGAAGAACCGGATGAATATAAAGAAGTATTAAAAAGAGAATTGAAAAACGGTCACTCCTATCCCGTTGCCAGAAATATGGCTCTCCAAGGCCTTGATTGCTGGGATTTTGACAGTTTAAAAATCCTCTCTATGCCAAACAATATTCTTGGAATCGAATACATTAAAGCCTTGATGAAAACCGGCTCCAAAATGAATCCCGTAACGGTTAAACGAAGAGGCAGCAACTACAACGACTGCTCTTTATCCGACCTTTACTCATCGGCACTTGCTATCCGTTCTTCCATTGCCACAACAGAAAATCTGGAAAACATATATTCCGATGTGCCAAAGAACGTATTTGAAATTATGAAAGATAGACAAAACATTTCTTTCCCGATTGTTCCTGATGATTTTTCAGAGATGCTTCACTACAAGCTTCTCAGCGAAAAAGACAGTGGATTTACACAATACATTGATGTCAGCTCTGACTTATCGGACAGAATTGCCAAAAATGTTTACCAATACAAAAACTACGAAAGTTTCTGCGACCTTTTAAAAACCAAAAATATGACCTATACACGCATCAGCCGTTGTCTTCTTCATATTTTACTGGATTTAAAAGTAGATGATACAAAATCCGCGCCTTCTTATATTAGAATTTTGGGACTTAACACAAGAGCCGGAAATCTTTCCAAGGCATTAAAAGAAAACTGTACTCTCCCACTTATTTCCAAGTTGGCAGATGCTTCAAAACAGTTATCCGACGACGCCTTTGCACTGTTAAAAGAAGACGTATTCGCATCCAACCTTTACGATACGGTTTTAAGCCACAAGTTTGACAGTGACTTTGTCAGTGATTATCAAAAGCAGGTACAGACTATATAAAACAAATGCAAAAAGCAGGAAACCCTGACAGTTTCCTGCTTTTCAATTATTACTTCTTCTTTTTTCACAATTAATTCTTAAAGCTATGAATTGGAGCCGGAATTCTTCCGCCACGGTTGACAAATGCATCACATGAATATGGATTCACAGGCATAATCGGCGCATAACCAAGTAAGCCACCGAATTCAACCGTTTCACCCACGCCTTTCCCAATAACAGGGATAATACGGACTGCTGTTGTTTTCTGGTTCACCATACCGATAGCCATTTCATCTGCAATAATACCGGAAATGGTTGTTGCCTTTGTATCACCCGGAATGGCGATCATATCAAGACCTACTGAGCATACACAAGTCATCGCTTCCAGTTTTTCTAAAGTAAGGGCTCCTGCCACTACTGCATCAATCATACCCTGATCTTCACTGACCGGAATAAATGCACCGCTAAGACCACCTACATAAGAAGATGCCATTACACCGCCTTTTTTCACCTGATCGTTAAGAAGCGCAAGCGCTGCTGTTGTACCCGGTGCGCCGGCATATTCCAAACCGATTTCACATAAAATATCAGCTACAGAATCACCAATTGCAGGAGTCGGTGCCAAAGATAAATCTACAATACCAAATGGCACACCAAGACGTTTTGATGCTTCGCCAGCCACAAGCTGACCTACACGTGTTACCTTGAATGCGGTCTTTTTGATAGTTTCACAAAGTACTTCAAAGTTTTTGCCACGAACCTTTTCAAGAGCGGTTTTTACAACACCCGGTCCGCTGACACCAACGTTAATAATCTTGTCTGCTTCTGTTACACCGTGGAAAGCACCAGCCATAAACGGGTTATCATCCGGCGCATTACAAAATACAACCAATTTAGCACAGCCAAGTGAATCATTTTCTTTGGTATATTCGGCTGTTTCTACAATCATTTCACCCATCAGCTTCACAGCATCCATATTGATACCGGTTTTGGTTGAGCCCAAATTAACGGAACTACACACTCTTTCCGTTGTGGAAAGAGCCAGCGGAATGGAACGGATTAAAAGCTCGTCCGCAGGTGTCATCCCCTTACTTACAAGGGCTGAATAACCACCAATAAAGTTTACACCCACTTTATGCGCCACTTTATCCAGCGTCTTTGCAATGGAGGCAAAATCTTCTACTGTTTTACAAGCTGCACCACCAACCAAAGCAATCGGTGTTACGGAAATTCGTTTATTTACGATAGGAATACCGAATTCTTTTGAAATTTCTTCACCTGTCGCTACCAAATCCTTGGCCGCATTATAAATTTTGTCATATATTTTCTTATTTAACGTATCCAAATCCGAGTCAATACAATCTAAGAGGCTGATACCCATAGTAATGGTTCTTACATCCAGGTTCTCCTGCTCAATCATTTTGTTTGTCTCGTTGACTTCAAACATATTTATCATAATGAATATCTCCTGTTTTGGTATCTTTCCTTAAATTCTATGCATTTTTGCAAAAATTTCTTCTTTCTGGCAGCGGATGATAACGCCGATTTTTTCACCAAGTGCGCTCATATCATCTGCCACATCGCCAAATGCCTTTGTTGCATTCGCATAATCAACAATCATCATCATATTGAA
>CAZMND010000097.1:0-7508 GCA_964567585.1 uncultured Lachnospiraceae bacterium | reverse complement strand
TAGAATAGATGGATAAAGTTTAATTTGACAACACACTGGAAAATTTCAGTTTGGCGAAGATATATAATAAGCAATAAGTTAGTCCCTATCACAAGGTTAAGTGTGATAGGGATTTTCTAATTTTATTATAAAAGAAGTGCCAAATTAAACTTGACACCACTGTGAAAATGAATTACAATGGTGTCATAAATAAAACTGACACTTGGAGAACATATAATGAAAACATTGGAAGAAGCATTACAATATATTTCGCAATTAGAATCTGAAAATAAGGCATTACGAGAAGAAGTGGAACGTTATCGTTCTATGGGTAGAGCAGGACGTAAAAAGCATGATGCGACATGGACTGCTTCATACAATGACTTTGTAGCTAAATATGAAAAAGGAATGCCTATTATGGAGATTGTAAGCCAAAGCGAGATTAGCAGAAGAACTGCATATAGGTACAAGGCGTATTATGATGAAATGAAAAATATTAAAACAAATTGACTAACACAATAATGAAATAGTATACTATCTATAGAAGGTGATGCACAGCCTTATAAATGAGCGAGTTATGAGTGGGTGATGCACAGCCCTAAAGTGAGCGAGTTAACAGATGGCAGGGACTATTTAATTGGTCTCTGCTATTTATTTATAGGTATGAAGTGAGTTAAAAATCGGTTTTAAAGTTATTCGATGAAAAACGAATAGATTACAGGTGGAAATTGCAATTGGGGAGATGATAGGATGAAGTTCGAAATACTAGCAGATTCTATATAAAGGATAAATGATAAAACAGGTAATGCGGCAAAGAGTGCAGTAAATCAACTTATGACTCTACGAAACTGGGCAATCGGGTACTATATTATAGAATATGAGCAGGGTGGTAGTGACAGAGCAGAATATGGAACTCATTTATTGAAAAAATTTAGAAAATGAGATTTCTCAAAAAGGAATGAATGTTACACTTTTTAAAGATTGCCGTAATTTTTATTTGTTGTATCCTCAAATAGGTACGATAGTGTCAGAACAATTGGGATTACAAGATTTGAAAAAAGTTCGACACTGTCGAACAAATTTGTGACAACGCCGGAAGTACTAATATCTAATTTGTCTTTTTCTCATATAAGAGAGATTATGGTAATTAATGATGCCTTTGAAAGATCCTTTTACATTTGAATTCCTTGGATTAGAAGCGAAAAATGGGCTTTTAAATGTAATTAACTCCCAATCTTTATCAAAATATACAAGCACGAAAACTCCGACAATACGTCGCTTTTGTCGCTTGTGTCATGAGATTGGTGTGATATAATATAAACTATCGAAAGTTGAAGTTTGTGGAGAACAGATATGAAAAATGAAGAATTCTTAAGATTAAGAAAAATGTTTATATTCGGAATAATAGTGTCACTTATAACTGTATTTGGAGGCGAAATCCCCATTGGATGGGTTGTTAATCCGGAAGCAGATAATGAGATTCTTTCAATGGTTTTGGGATATGCCTCATTATCATTACCACAATTAGCTTGTGGAGTGTTTTTTGGTGGAATTGGAATTCCGTTGCAATACTATGGATATAAAGCAATCGCAGAGATCATTGATAAAAGTGACTGTAAGAAGTGTGCAAAATTAACGGAAATAGGTGCAAAAGCTGTTGCATTTGGGGGAGCAACTGTTCATGTAATATGCGTTGCCCTTATGTACATATGTAAAATGGAATGTTCGAATACTTTTACTGAATTACCCCAAAATGTTATTAATTTTACATTATGGCTTGTGTTGCCATTTAGTGCTGTGTTTATGACAATATATACTGTTATGACAATAGCTATGGCAATTCCTATAGCCAAGGGGAAAACAATTTTTCCTAAATGGGCAGTTATTTTCAATCCATTGGCTTCAAAAGTGCTTATACCTATTATTGCAATGATTTTACCAAACACTAAAATTGTCAATGCTTTAAATATGGCTGATATGGGTATAGGTTCTTTAATAACTTTTGTTGGATTGCTAATATTACTTGATAAATATCAGAAAAAGGAAACCTGAAATTTATAGAAGGAGAAACTGCAAATGACGAAGGCATTAAAAATGATAGCGATTGTAGTATTGACTGTATTAGTGATATTTTCCATTAGTGGAATTGGTGTTTTTTTATATTTATATAATCATGGTTTGTCGGGCTTGTACAATAACACAGAGCCAAAGGAAGGACAAATCAAGGTAGCATGTGTGGGCGACAGCATTACGTATGGACATAGCGTTTCGGGATGGGGAAAGAATCATTACCCGGCTGTTTTACAGGAAGTGTTGGGAGATGAATACCATGTGGCCAACTTTGGATTTAACGGAGCGTGTGTGAATAAAAATGGAAATAAACCATACATAAATAAACCGGTTTATGAAGATAGTATAAAGTATGATGCGGATATTTTGGTTTTTATGCTTGGTTCCAATGATTCCAAGCCAAAAAACTGGATAAATATGGAGACATTTTTGACACAGTATCAGGAATTATTAGATACCTATCTGAAAGCAGACAATAGTCCCAAAGTATATATTGGGATTTGTGCTAAAAGCTATTATGTAGATGGAGATGGAGATGCAAGTGTTGCACGCGGGTTGGCGAGATATAATATCAGGCCTGAGATTGTAGACCAAATTGCAGCCGGGCTAAAGGACCAATATGAAAAAGAAGAGGTTGTAATTGTTGATATATATGAATTAACAAGCAGACATCCGGAATGGTTTGGTAAAGATGGTGTTCATCCGAACAATGACGGTGCAAAAGCGATAGCGAATGAAATAGCAGAGATGATTATGAAGACCTATGAGTAATGGTAGTGAAATATTATGACATACCCATTTTTACTTGCTAACATAATTATAGTGGTGTTATAATACATACGTTTTTTAAACTTAAGGAGGATAAAGATGAGTATTTGGCAATTATTGTTACAGGTAGTTTTATTGGTAGTCGGCTTTGTAATGCTGATTAAGGGCGCGGACTGGTTTGTAGACGGCGCGGCTTCATTGGCAGGAAGGTTTGGCATTCCACAGCTTGTTATCGGTTTGACCATCGTGGCGATGGGAACCAGTGCACCGGAAGCGGCGGTTAGTATTTCGGCAGCACTTCAGGATAATGCAGGAATCACAATTGGTAATGTTGTGGGTAGTAATATTTTAAATGTGTTGATTATTCTTGGACTTGCTTCGGTGATTATTCCGATTGCGGTTAAAAAGTCCACGATTAAATATGAGATTCCGTTTACGATTTTTGTAACGGTTGTGCTTGCGGTTTTAGGTCTTTGGGACAATAAAATCAGCCGCCTTGAGGGTGGTATTATGTGGGCCTTGTTTATTCTGTATCTGGGATATTTATTACTTATGACAAAAAAAGGCGAAGCAGAAGTCGAAGAGAACGAAAGTAAACTGGACAAGGTCTGGAAAATGGTAGTTTTCATTCTTATCGGTGGTGGACTCATTGTATGGGGCTCAGATGTGACAGTTGATGCGGCAACAAAGATTGCAGGATATTTTGGCATGAGCGACAGACTTATCGGTCTTACAATCGTGGCACTTGGAACATCGTTACCGGAACTTATTACTTCTGTAACTGCCGCTAAAAAAGGCAACGCAGATATTGCCATCGGTAATATTGTAGGTAGTAACATTTTCAATATTTTATTTGTTGTTGGTACAACGGCTTTGATTACACCGGTTGTTTATGCCGAGAACTTTATGGTAGACAGTATTGTGGCAGTGGCAACTATGGCGTTGCTCTGGGTGCTTGTTATCAATAAAGACCATAAGCTGAAAAGATGGGGCGGCGTAATTCTTTTAATCGGATATGTGGGATATTTCATTTATCTGGTTCAAGGTGCGGTTTAATAAAATTGAGAATTATATTTTAAAAGACTTCCTGAAAATGGGAGTCTTTTTTGTTGTATAAGTATGGAAGAATAAGTGAACACTTATAATAAAAGTAAATAGAAAAGTGCTTGGCTGGTTTTGTACTTTTTTCGATACTTTACCAGAAATTGGTTGCAAATTTACTACATAGTGTGTATTATAATTTACGGAAAACGTTTTCCGAAACTAATCGAGGTGATGAAATGTCATCAATTAAAGATGTAGCAAAACATGCCGGCGTTGCCATATCAACAGTGTCAAAGGTATTGAATGGTTATCCGAATGTCAGTGATGAAACAAAGAAAAAAGTAAATAAATCTATTGATGAGTTGCATTTTGTACCAAATACAATTGCAGCCACATTGTCCTCAAAACAGGCAGGCAGAGTAGCACTTCTTATTAACATCAATACAAAAACACAGGTGATTGATGAAATTGCATTGCAGTACATTTGTGGAGCGGTAAACAAGGCGACAGAGCTTAAGCAGGATATTGTCACGTTGTTTTTCTCGATGTTCGAAGATAAAAGTTTTGAAGAAATCGTATCTTATCTGAAATCACAAAGTGTGACGGGACTTATCATTTACGGAATTTCCAAAGAAAGTGCAATTTTGCACCGGCTTATTGAGTCCCAGATTTTCAAAATCGTTCTGGTAGATGCACCTATTTTTAATGAAAGCACTTCTTCTGTGTGGATTGACCAGAAAAAAGCCCAATATGATGTGGCAAAAAAGACAATTCTCGAAAACAACTGCAAGAGAGTTCTATATATAGCAGGAAAGAAAAATGCATACGTTACAGACGAACGTATTGAAGGAATAAAAGAACTGGAAAAGGAAATGGATTTGGAACTCACAACCCAGTGGGGAGAATTCAGTGAACTTGCGGCCAGGAATATTACGCTACAATTTGCCAAGAATAAAGATGTGGTTGTATGTGCTTCTGATTTAATGGCGATTGGAGCAATGAAAGCATTAACGGATATGGACATATTTAGACCGGTTTGTGGATTTGATGGGATAATGCTTATGGGATATGTCGGAAAGCAGATGAATACGGTAAGCCAACATTTTAATGAGATATCATCCAACGCGGTTATGGAAATGGAACGTTTAATGTCGGGGGAAGCCGGAAGAAATGTAGTTCTTTCGTACACCTTGGATAGAATTGAATATAATGATATAATTTGTTAAAATTTGACATATTTTGTTGCAAGAAAACGTTTTCTTGTGGTAAAATAAGCGATGTAGTTTTTGAATTTTGAAAGGACATAAAAACATTCGTTGTTTTTATAGGAGGTATATATGACTTTACAATCAATTATGCAAAGAGAGGTATTACAGATGAATCTTGAACAACAGTTAACAGAACTGACAAAAGAAATGTATGGTAAAGACATTAAAGATTGTTCTGATGCAGAACTTTACTATGCAATCCTTAAATTATCAAAGGATCTTATGGCAGCTACAGCACCAATTTCAGGAGATAAGAAAATTTACTATATTTCTGCTGAATTCTTAATTGGTAAATTGTTGTCCAACAACTTAATTAACTTAGGTGTTTATAATAAGTTGGATGAAATTTTAAAAGCAAATGGAAAAGAATTATGTAAAATTGAAGAAATTGAACCGGAACCATCACTTGGTAACGGCGGTTTGGGAAGACTTGCAGCTTGTTTTATTGACTCAATCGCTACATTGGGTCTTCCTGGCGACGGCATTGGTTTAAATTACCACTATGGTTTGTTCAAACAGGTATTTAAAGATAAAAAACAGTGTGCCGAAAAGAATGACTGGATTGAAGATGCGAGCTGGTTAAACAAAACAGATGTTGTATTTGATGTAGCTTTCGGCGACAGAAAAGTAAAATCAAGACTTTACGATATCGATGTTGTTGGTTATGAAAACGGTGTAAACAAATTAAGATTATTCGATATTGAAACACTTGACGAAAGCCTTGTACAGGACGGAATCAACTTCAATAAAGAAGATATCGAAAAGAACTTAACATTGTTCTTATATCCGGACGATTCAGACGAAGCAGGTAACTTACTCCGTATTTACCAGCAGTATTTCATGGTAAGTAGTGCAGCACAGCTTATTTTGAAAGAAATGAAGGAAAAGAAATATGATTTACGTAAAATGTATGATCATGCAGTAATCCAGATTAACGATACTCACCCAACAATGGTTATTCCTGAATTAATCAGAATCCTTGTGGATGACAAAGCGTTTACAATGGATGAAGCAATTGATGTCGTTAGTAAAACATGTGCATATACAAACCACACAATCTTAGCAGAAGCGCTTGAAAAATGGCCACTTCACTACTTAGAAAAAGTAGTTCCACAGTTAGTTCCAATTATCAAAGAACTTGCTAAGAGAGTAGCTGAAAAATATAATGACCCACGTGTACAGATTATTGATGAAAGCGGCAGAGTGCATATGGCACACATCGATATTCACTACGGTTTCTCTGTAAACGGTGTAGCAGCTATCCATACAGATATCTTAAAAGATACTGAATTGAATGCTTTCTACCAGATTTATCCGGAGAAATTCAACAACAAGACAAACGGTATCACATTCAGAAGATGGTTATTATCATGTAACCGTGAATTAGCTGCTTACCTTACAGAAGTAATCGGCGATGGCTATAAGAAGGATGCTGATGAACTTGAAAAATTATTAGAGTTTATCGATGACCAGGCTGTTCTTGATAAGATTAAAGAAATTAAGAGAAACAAAAAAGCGGAACTTGCGGCTTTCGTACAGGAAAAAGAAGGTGTTACACTTAACCCTGATTCAATCTTCGATATTCAGGTTAAGAGACTTCACGAGTACAAACGTCAGCAGATGAATGCTCTTTACATCATTCATAAATATTTGGAAATCAAAGCAGGCAAAAAGCCTTCTACTCCTTTAACATTTATCTTTGGTGCAAAAGCAGCTCCTGCTTATGTAATTGCTCAGGATATCATTCACTTACTTCTTGTTATGCAGGAAATTATCAACAATGATCCTGATGTAAATCAGCATATGACATTATTAATGGTAGAAAACTACAATGTAAGCTATGCGGAAAAATTAATTCCGGCTTGTGATGTTTCAGAACAGATTTCTTTAGCTTCTAAAGAAGCTTCAGGTACAGGTAACATGAAATTTATGTTAAACGGTGCCGTAACACTTGGTACATCAGATGGTGCTAACGTAGAAATCAACGAATTGGTTGGTGATGACAACATCTATGTATTCGGCCAGAAATCTGAACAGGTTATTGAACACTATGCTAAGATGGATTATGTTTCAAGAGATTTCTACAACAATAGTGCAGTAATCAAAGAAGCAGTTGATTTCATCGTAAGCGATGCTACAATGGCAGTTGGTTCAAGAGAAAACCTTGAAAGATTGTACAATGAACTTCTTAACAAAGACTGGTTTATGACATTACTTGACTTAGAAGATTACATTGCAACAAAAGACAGAATGTTTGAAGATTATCTTGACCAGCAGAAATGGAAGAAGATGATGCTTGTAAACATTGCGAAAGCAGGTTTCTTCTCATCAGACAGAACAATTGCTGAGTACAACAGAGATATCTGGAAATTGAAATAA
>CAZMND010000096.1:0-7636 GCA_964567585.1 uncultured Lachnospiraceae bacterium | reverse complement strand
AGGATGCCAAGTAAAGTACGCTTTACTTGGCATTTCATTATGAAAAAGTTCACTAATAATTATTAAAAAAGGGGAAAAGAAAAAATATAAAAAGGTTTCTAAATACTTTTTATTGATAATATTAGTATAAAAAACAGATTTGTCTAAAGAATGTTATGTAAATTAACAAACTTTAAAATAAATGTGAACAAAGTGTGAACATCTTCATATCGATTTGGGAAAATGGCTTATATATTGTAATTTGTCAGTAATACATTACTCCTTTTCTTACCATAGATGATGATTTTTGCTTGGTGGGAAGATATTTTGAATGGTGTTTTTAGAGGCTTTCTTCCCATAGAAACCAAGCAACTATCTATGGGTAGACAAATTTCCTTGTTTTTAGGAATTTTGATGGAATTTCTTCTTGCCATGAGAAGTGATTTCTTTTGTATGGGTAGAACACGACTGAAAATGATTGAAATTTTTCTAGCCATAGAATTAAAAATAGACTGTATGGGCAGAAACAAGCTTAAGATTGGTATATAAAAAATGAAAAATACCGGCCCTTACGACAGTGTCGTGCAGGCCGATATTTTTTACTTCTTATACTATTAAAATTCATGCAACTTATTAGGTTCCGGATATTCTACGCCGAAACAATCAACTGTAACTGTTTCCATAACCTGGTCTTCTAATGGTCTGTCACTGTAGTTGGTAGGAACTTCTGCAATTTTGTTGATGATTTCCATACCCTCAATGATTTTTCCGAAAGCAGCGTAATCGCCGTCTAAGTGCGGAGAGTTTTTGTGCATAATGAAAAACTGGCTTCCTGCGGAATCAGGGAACATACTTCTTGCCATAGAAAGAACACCTTCGGTATGTTTCAAATCATTTTTGAATCCGTTTGATGCAAATTCGCCTTTGATGCAGTAGCCCGGACCGCCCATACCTGTACCCTGTGGGTCGCCGCCCTGAATCATAAAGCCTCTGATTACACGGTGGAAAATGAGACCGTTATAGAAGCCTTTCTGTATTAATGAAATATAGTTGTTTACTGACTGTGGTGCAATTTCAGGATATAATTCAGCCTTAAAAGTGTCACCGTTTTTCATTGTAAATGTAACAATCGGATTTTGTGCCATTGTTTTCTTTCCTTTCTTCTTATAATGATTTAAAATGATTGTAGCATAAAAACTGCAAATTAAAAAGGAAATATAAGATGTTAAGATATTTAATTTTTATGGTAGATGAAAAAACGGAACTGCCGGCGTATGAAAGCGATACCGTATCAATGATACGTGCCGAAGAAACAGATATGCCGGAAATGTATAAAGTCACTGAGACAATCTGGATTTGTGATAATAGTGAACAGGCAAAAAAACTGCAAATGACAGGACAAAATGTAGTGGTACTTCTAACGGATGAAAATAGTAATCAGGATTTTTCTTTTTGCAAGTATGCGATTATGGATGCGTCATCGTGTGAAATAGATTTTTTTGAGAGTATATTGAAAAGGTTTTTGGGTAAGCCCTGGGATATTCTGGAAACGGACAGATGCCTTGTGCGGGAAACGACAGTGGAGGATGTAGATGCGTTTTACGAACTTTACAAGGATAAAGAGATCACAGAATATATGGAACCGCTGTTCGAAGATAGGGATGAGGAAATTGAATATACCAAGTCATATATCAAAAATGTGTATGAATTTTATGGTTTTGGGATGTGGACGATAGTGGAGAAGACTTCCGGGAAAATTATCGGAAGGGCCGGTGTAAGCTATCGGGAAGGGTATGAACTTCCGGAACTGGGTTTTATGATAGGAAAGGCATTTTGGAGATGCGGATATGCCTATGAAGTATGTAGTGCGATTGTAAATTATATGTATGAGAATTATGATATGGAAGAAATATTGATTTTTATAGAGCCACAAAATACCCCATCCATTCTCCTTGCCAAAAAACTGGGAGCAGTTTTTTATAAAGAGCAATGTATGGGGACGTGTGACGGTTATCTTATCAGGCTTCCTCAATGAGAGCCATAATGGTTTTGATGGCGTCTGACTGTTCGCTTTCTTCCATAGCCTTAATGTAAGTGTTTCGGTTACAGTAGAGTTCCTGAACCTTGGCTACTAAAAGTTCTTTTGTCAGGTCGTCTTCCGATACTACCATACTGTAGCCTTGTGATTCAAAAGAGGCAGCGTTTAAAATCTGGTCTCCTCGGCTGCTTTTTGCAGGAAGCGGAATCAGAAGGTTTGGTTTTTTGAGTGCCAGAATTTCGCAGATTGCATTTGCACCGGCTCTTGAAATAACGAGGTCTGCCATTGCAAAAATATCTTTTAATTCAGCTTTTAAATATTCAAACTGATGGTAACCTTTTGTTGTTAACAGAAGGTTATCAATTTTTTCTTTTCCACAAATGTGTACCACCTGAAAGTCATGTAACAAACTTGGCAAGGCATCACGGACGGCTTTATTGATGGCTACGGAGCCAAGACTGCCGCCGATAACCATAATAACCGGTTTGTTAGCGGTGAAACCACACACCTCATAGGCGGCGAGTTTATTGCCTTTGGCGAGTTCTTCCCTGATAGGAGAACCGGTTAAAACTGCCTTATCCTTTGGAAGATGGTTTAAGGTTTCCGGAAAGTTACAACAAATCCTCTTTGCCACAGGAATGCACAGTTTGTTGGCAAGTCCCGGAGTCATATCCGATTCGTGGATGATACACGGAATTTTTAATGCGGCAGCGGCCCGTACCACCGGAACGCTGACAAAACCGCCTTTTGAAAATACCACATCCGGTTTGATTTCTTTCAGGATTTTTTTGGCTTGACCAAAACCTTTGATAACGCGGAATGGGTCGCTGAAGTTTTTCGGATCAAAATAGCGGCGAAGCTTACCTGTCGAAATTCCGTAATACGGAATGTTGTAATCGGCGATTAATTTCTTTTCAATGCCTTCGTAGGAGCCGATGTAACTGATTTCATATCCTTTATTTTGTAAATGCGGAAGCAAAGCAATATTCGGAGTGACATGTCCGGCTGTACCACCGCCTGTTAAAACGATTTTCTTACTCATAATAATCTCCGGTTTAATTTATTTGTTTATCATACTTTCTAATGCTAAGGCCAGCTGGTCCGGGCAGGAAGTTGGTTTAAAACCACATCTGATACCTTTTAATTTGCTGATGGCATCCTCTGCTTTCATGCCTTCCACTAATTTGGAAATTCCCTGTAAATTACCATTGCAACCGCCAAAGAAAGAAACGGAACGGATAATGTCGCCGTCTAATTCGATGTCAATGTAGGCTGCGCAGGTACCTTTTGTCTGATATCTCATAAATCTACCTCCTAATATGTATATCAAAAAAGATTAAAGCATTTTGTGCTATTATACCACATTAATTTGGAAAAATGTAGAAATTTGGCAATGAATTACAAGTCTATTTATATTGTATGATTTTTTTTTACAATTTATAATAAGAAAGTGTAAAAGGAGGAAAAGATATGTTTGAAATTTTTATAAGACATCCGTATTTGTCGGCGGGAATTGTCGCCGTTATATTTGTGAGTGTCGTATTACAGATTATTATAGGAAATGTTCTTGGGCGAATGGTTTCTGAGGCGGAAAATATGGCTTCCACGGAGAATAAACAGTTGAAGCAATGTAAACTCAAGTTTGTGAACTGCTATAAAATGAACGAAGGTATGGGTAATGTAACGGTTTTTGTGGAACGTTTTCTGGAAAAAATCTCAATCGGCAAGATGAAGATTACATCCGTACATAGGATTTCGGCGCAACTTATGTTGTTTGCGGTTTTACTTTCGGGCATCGGAGCGGCAAGAGGGATAGTTCTTGGTGAAACCATTGGACAAATTCTGCCGTTTTATGTAATTGCATTTCTGGGACTTTATATTTACTATGTGTCTACGTCCTTTGCAGGAATTGAGGAAAAGAAGCTGAGTTTGAAATTCAGTCTTGTGGATTATCTGGAAAATCATATGGTAGGAAGGCTTAAACAGACAGAGGAAGTCCTTAATCAGAAACTGGTTGAAAGGCAGGAAGAAGTGCCCGAAGTGCAGGGGGGGAGGTTTTTTTCGGAAAAGGACAAGCATGAACTGGAAACATTGCTTCGGGAATTTTTGACATAGGATGGAGAATGGAGTATTTTATACATAAGAAAAGAGTATTGGAGAAAGACGATGAAATTAGTTGTGTTGGAAAGAAATACTGTAGGAACTGACATTGATGTCAGTAGTTTTGAGCAGTTTGGAGAAGTTACCTATTATAAAAACACTGTAAAAGATGAGGTGGAGGCGCACGTGGGCGATGCGGATATCGTAATTGCCAACAAAGCTCCAATCAATGAGGAAACCATCGGGAACTGCCCGAATGTTAAAATGGTGTGTGAATTCGCCACAGGCTTTGACAATGTGGATTTGGACTATTGCAGAAAAAGAAACATTGCCGTTACGAACGTTGTGGATTATTGTACGGATTCCGTAGCCCAGCATACTTTTGCCATGGCACTCTTTTTATTTGAGAAACTGTACTATTATGATAATTATGTAAAATCCGGTGCTTATGGCGCACAGGATAAATTCTCGAATTTTGACAGACGTTTTGGTGAACTTTGCGGAAAGACATGGGGAATTATCGGACTGGGTAATATCGGAAAAAAAGTAGCTTCTATTGCTAAGGCTTTTGGATGCCGTGTGATCTATTATTCCGTAACCGGAAAAAATACGTGCCCTGACTATGAAAATGTGTCCTTTGATACTTTGCTGAAGGAATCGGATATTTTGTCCATTCATTGTCCTTTGAGCAATTTGACCAGAAATCTGATTGATAAAGAGGCACTCGGTAAAATGAAACAGTCGGCGTTTCTTATTAATGTGGCCAGAGGAGCGGTTGTGAATAATGCTGACTTGGCGTGGGCATTAAATGAAAATGTGATTGCAGGCGCGGGACTGGATGTGTTGGATGGAGAACCGATTCGTAATGAAAACCCTTTAAATGACATAAAAGACAGCGAAAAACTGATTATTACGCCTCATATGGCCTGGGGAAGTGTGGAAGCCAGAACCAGGATCGTGGAGGCAGCTTGTGAAAACATCCGAGCATTTTTGAATGGAGATATACGAAATCGGGTGGATTTATAAGCGTTTTTGTGTGCTTTATATGATGCGAGTCTGTCAAGCAAAAAATAGGAATAGAACATAGTTTGGTCACTTTTTCCATAAAATAGAGCTTGTTTTTGTAACAATTTACAGTAAAAGCATAGGATATATGTGAAAATTCCGTGAAAATGTACTCTTTTCTTTTTGATAAATGCGTACTAAAATAGTACTATCGTAACAGATTAAAGAGTTTTTAGATGCACCTGCCAAAATGGCGGGTCATCTTGTGTGTTTTTCAAAAAGAAAAGGAGATTATGAAAATGGCAGCAGCAAAAAAAGCAACAGCTACAGTTCAGGCAGAAGTTAAAGAAACAAAAAAAGCAACAGCAAAGAAAGCAACAGCTACTAAAGCTACAGCAACTAAAGCAGTAGCAGAAAAAGCAGTAGAAGTTAAAGAAACAAAGAAAGCACCTGCAAAAAAAGCTACAACAGCTAAAGCAGCAGTTAAAAAAGAAGAAGTAACAGTTGAATTCGCAGGTAAAGCTTACACAACAGAACAGCTTGTTCAGATTGCTAAAGATGTATGGAAATACGATTTAGGACGTAAAGCTACAGAATTCAAAACAGTTAAAATCTATGTAAAACCTGAAGAATGCCAGGCTTACTACGTAGTAAACGACGAAGTTACAGGTAGCTTCTCTTTATAAGATGACGCGTAGCGTTGACAAGTTTATATTAGTGTTGGAAATGTACATAAAACGCTCCGGAGTTTTCCGGGGCGTTTTTTATGTTTGTTCGAATTGATAGATAATATAATAAAAAGTCTTTCGCTTTGATTTGATGCGAGAGACTTTTTATTATGGCTCCAAAAGTTCATATATACTAACATTAAGTACCTGAGAAAATACGAGCAATTCGTAGTCGGTAACAAAACGCTCCTGTTTTTCGATACGGCTAATTACTTTTTGGGAAATTTCAATATTATTTAGTTGCATTTTTGCAGCCAATTCTTCTTGAGACAATTTCTGTTGTTTTCTAAGTTCTAAAATTTTTTTGCCGACAATGTTCGCCCTGCCATTATAATCGTAGATTTTCACAGTTTGCTCCTTTGAGTTTTTACCTTAAAGATGACTAAAATAAAGATTTAAACATATGTTAGAGGAAATGTTGGGAGGAAGAACGATTATGTTTACAGAAAGATGGGAAGGAAGAGAAAAATCGGACGGAACGTGGGAGTTTATAAAAGGTTCAGAACCGAATGGCTGCTTGAGTACAATTGTGGTAATTTTTTTGTTTATAGTTTTAGCGTTGGGGGGATTGGATACTATTGGGCCTCATAGAGGGAGTTTTGTACACTATGTTTTTACGAGGTGGTGGGTTTATGTTATTGCAGGAATGTTATTGTTGCTTGATTTGCTTCTTTTTTGTTATGAAATTAAAGTGTTTCCTGTAGCTATTGTGGAAGCGATTATAATGTTTGTAATATATATGGTATTAGGCTGTAAGGGATATTCGATATATGGTGAGTGGCAGGAAATGCATAGTTTTTATGAGAGTGCAACTTCTTTTTTTTGGGGGTAATATGGATGTCTTTATTTTTTCTATAGTTACAATATTGGTCTGCCGTAGGGCGGCAATTCTAATATATAAATTAATAGAAAAAATTAAGTGAATCGGGAAAGATAAAATCTAGCCTCCAGGGAAAAGAAACGCTTTGAAAATGTTCGTCGTGTAAAAACTGGAATTTTTCGGAGGATAGATATTGCAAACAATGTGAGAGTCCGCGAACGGGTAGAGAAAAAGTGAAAATTGCTAGAAAATAGACAGTGTTTGAGAATTTTAGTTATTTAGACTTATTGCATTCTTTTTCTTATGCAGGGAAGTTAAGACAAATCTTTCTTTTTCCAAAAGGTTCATTGGAGGTGTATAGTTTGTATAATTCGTTTGCTAATCGCTCGATTTCTGCTTGGTGCGACTGGCACCAGTTAAGTTCTTTGATACACAATCTTTTACACTGACGTTGTTTTGGGGTATCTTTCGGATGGATTTGCAGGTCGATTTCCGTTATATATTCGTCGCGTACTGGAATCATATTGTTGAGATTGAGGGCTGCCAATATTTGTCCATTCTTATCGCATATTTTGCGAAAAGTTATGTTTTCATGCATGGCTTCAAATTTTTTAGTTTTCTTGTTGGAATTAGAAGTAAATGGGATACAGAATTTTGAACCGTTAATTAGAACAATGATGCCTAAGAAGGGGCGTGTCTGTTTGCCTATTTGTGGTGATGTAGAAGGTACATTATCATCTACTTTATGTAAATTTCGAATATATTTGATGTTGACATGATATAGCTTGAATCGTTTATTCATTATTTCCTCCATAACACAAGGGGCTGTGCATATGCACAGCCTCTTGGTAGTATCCGTCGCAACGGAAAACTCTCATATCGGTTCCACTTAACGGTAGGACTCACCTAATGACTGCTCTTGCTCAATCAATATCTTTTCTCCATTGTTGCTGTAAATGTAATCCA
>CAZMND010000095.1:0-7663 GCA_964567585.1 uncultured Lachnospiraceae bacterium | reverse complement strand
GATCATGAAAGGTGGTACACAATATGTGAAACCTCTGTCAATCATAAAATCTCTTGCATAAGAAATAACTGCAGAATGTAATCTTGCAATATCGCCCATTAAATAATAGAAACCATTTCCTGCTACTTTTCTTGCACTGTCTAAATCGATACCATCGAATTTTTCCATAATTTCAGTGTGATATGGAATTTCAAATTCAGGAACGACCGGTTCACCATATTTTTGGATTTCTACGTTTTCTGAGTCATCTTTACCAATTGGAACGGTTGGATCAATGATGTTAGGAATTGTCATCATAATTTTTGTTACTTTTTCATCCAATTCCTTTTCTTTTTCTTCAAGCTCTGCAAGACGTTTAGAATTAGCTGCTACTTCTGCTTTTTTAGCTTCAGCTTCTTCTTTTTTGCCCTGAGCCATCAAACCGCCGATTTCTTTAGCAATTTTATTTTTTGACGCACGAAGATCATCTGCTTCCTGCTGAGTTTTTCTTCTTTCCTGGTCTAATTCAATTACCTCATCAACTAATGGTAATTTGTTATCCTGAAATTTCTTTTTGATATTTTCTTTTACCACTTCAGGATTTTCTCTTAAAAATTTGATATCTATCATCGTAGGTTTCCTCCCTTAATCAATTACATCTTTAATTGAAACATTATTAACCTTTGACAGGTCAATAAGTACTTTATTCAAAACGGTATTTCCGTGAGAATCTTTAATAAGCTTAATAACCGGTTTATCCGGGAATTTCTTATTCTGTGAAACAACAACAGCCTCTTCATTATTCGCTGTAATAATTTTAGTTCCTGTCGGATAAACTGCAGTAAATTCAAGGAACGCATTTACAACATCTGCATCATATTTTATTCCCTTATTAGCTTTCAAATATTCTACAGCTTCCCATACTTTACGTCTGCGCCTTCCGATACCGCAAATCATTTCATCAAAAGTATCACAAACAGCTACTATTTTACATGGCAATGAAATATCTGTCAGATGCAAAGGAAATCCACATCCATCCATTGTTTCATGATGTGACAAAATAATTTCTTTACTTGCTACAGAAATCCACCACTCATTTTTCAGTGTAGAATATCCATAAATCGAATGCTTCTTATATTCATTTTTTTCTGATTCCGACATATCCTCTAATTCTTTATTCAGATAGTCGATTGTCAGATATCGTAACCCTATATCATGCAAAAGACATGCCACACCAATATCATGAATTTCATCATGCGATAAAGACAGTTTAATCGAAATCAAAATCGCAAGGGAAGTAATACTGATACAATGTTCATAAATATCAGCACTTCTTTCTTTAATATCATAAATTCTCTCGACTACCTCTTTTTCGGATAAAATATTACTGATAATACTTTCTGCCGCCTGATTTAACTGCATAAGTTTTTCATTATTTGCATAGGTATGCTTTTCAATAATATTTTTAACCTGACGTATTACATTTTCTTCTACGTCTTTCTTTAAGATGTCTACCTTTTGATAATGACTCTCATCATGTTTTATGTAAACCTCTTTTATATCAAGCTCAATTAATTTGTCTATATATTCCGGCTTTAATTTTGTACCAGCCGCAAGCAATTCACTATAATTTTTAGTCATTACCGCTCTGCCCAGCACTTCATCGCCCTTAAGCTTTTCTACTGCTGTCAATTTCATACTATGAATTCTCCCCATTCAGTCACTTCTTATTTTGTCAACACATTCATAGCAATTTTATTTTTTCATAGCCATATCTATTGCTTTTTGTTCTTCCGGACTTAAAGCAATATCACAATTTCCATTGGTAATATCCTTCGTATACGAATAACATCCTTCTGAACTATGAATAGTGTTTAAAATAAATCCGTTATCATTCTCATCAAGCAACACAAGTGAATAACTTAAATTTCCACCCATAGTCTGGAAAGCATTATAACGTACAATTCCTATTTTTTGGAAAGCTTTTTCAAGCTGTTTATTGATGGAACGGATATCTCTTTTATTATCATTCATTCCGGTTTTCAAAACCTGATTATCTTCATACAATCTTACAATATCCTGTTCCAGACTCTTACCTGCCTTACCCTTCATAAAGCTGTTACATCTTTTATTTAATTTATTAATTTTAGCAAGCATAACAATAACTAAAATCAATAAAATAATAAGTATAGCTAGTAATCCAATAAATATGTATCCAATATCAATTGAACCAAGTCCTATCTGATTAAGTAAATTATTATTTACCATTTGTATCTCCTATACTATTTAGAAAGCATATCTACAAGCTTTTCTAAATCATCATGTGTATAAAATTCTATTTCCATTTTACCGGCGCCATTACCTTTTGAATTAATAACAACTTTTGCGCCAAGTTTTTGTTTTAATTTTTCTTCAATATCCTGATAAATAACCTCTAACTGGGAATCCTTAGGTTTCTTTTCTTTTGCAGGTTTACCCATATTTTTCATCAGTTTTTCTACTTCACGAACACTCAATTTTTCATCGAATATTCTCTGAGCAAGATTATACTGTTCTTCAGGATCTTCAATTGAAAGAATTGCTCTCGCATGACCGGTTGTAATCATCTCATCGATAATCATTTGCTGAACTTTATCGCATAATTTAAGCAAACGCATTGAGTTTGTAACCGCAGTTCTACTCTTTGAAACTCTTTCAGCTACCTGGTCCTGTTTTAAATTAAATTCTTCCAACAATCTCTTATAAGCCAAAGCTTCTTCGATTGGATTTAAATCTTCTCTCTGGATATTTTCGATAATAGAAATTTCCACGATTTCCTGATCTGTATAATTTTTTATAATTACAGGAACTTCTTTCAAGCCGGCTTTCTTAGCAGCTCTCCATCTTCTTTCACCGGCAATAATCTCATAATGATCTTTTCTATCCTGAACAATCAAAGGCTGAATAATACCAAATTGCTTAATAGAATCTGATAATTCCTGCAAAGCATCTTCATCAAAATTCTTTCTCGGCTGAGTTCTGTTTGGCTCAACTTTTGTAATATTCACCATTGTTTCTTTATCAGTCTCTGATACTAACGCTGAACTTACCTTTTCCGGTGTCTTTTTTTCTTCTGTTGGTGGAATTAACGCGTTAAGTCCTTTCCCCAATCCTCCTTTTTTTGGTGCCATCGCTATACATCCTTTCTTTTGATTACTTCATCTGCTAACATTGCATAAGCTTCTGCACCTGCTGATTTTGGATCATAGACATTAATAGGTTGTCCATAACTCGGTGCTTCTGCTAAACGTACATTTCTAGGAATAACTGTTTTATATATATTCTGGCCTAAATAATTCTTTACATTTTCAACAACTTGATTTGATAAATTCGTTCTTGCATCATACATTGTAAATACTACACCTTCCATAGCAAGATCCGGATTTAATCTTTCCTGTACCAAATTTACTGTATGTAATAAATCTGATAAACCTTCCAACGCATAATATTCACACTGGATAGGAACTAAAACAGAATTAGCAGTTGTCATACTGTTAATTGTCAGCATACTTAAAGAAGGAGGACAATCAATGATTACAAAATCATACATATCTTTTACATAATCAATTTCTTTTTTTAGTATATATTCTTTCTGCTCTTTACCTATTAATTCAATTTCAACTGCAGATAAATCTACATTTGAAGGAATAATTGATACATTATCTATTACATTTTTTATGATACAATCATAAACAGAACATTCACCAAGCATTAAATCATATACTGAATAATCTAATTCATTTTTGTCAATTCCATATCCACTTGTTGTATTTCCCTGTGGATCAGTATCAATTACTAATACTTTTTTACCTTTTGTAGCCAATGCGGCAGATAAATTAATGGATGTAGTTGTTTTACCAACTCCACCTTTTTGATTTGCGATTGCGATAATTCTTCCCATTTTTCTTCCTTTCGTTATGAACAAACCTTCTTTAGTTCTTAACTGAAACTATAATAACATTATTATATAATTAATTCTATAAAAAACCGCATTTTTGCTAGGAAATTACTGTAAAATCAATGTTTCACGACTTTTTGTAAAATTAATTTTAGTATGTTTCACGGATAAAATTACAATATCTAGATTAAAATGTTTCACGTGAAACACATTATCTTGTGTTAAGTCAATTTTCTTTAAAATGTTTCACGTGAAACACTAATAAAGTTTTACAATATTATTTTTAATTGCAAATACTGCAGCTTGTGTTCTATCAGCTACATCAATTTTCTTAAAAATATTAGAAATATGATTTTTAACAGTTCTTTCACTAATACCAAGATTAGTTGCAATCTCTTTATTTAATAAACCTGCAGCTATTGCTTTAAGAACTTCTATTTCTCTTTTTGTTAAACTCTTAAGTTTTTCTTTATCCATATCTCTATTAATCATTCGAGAATTTAACATTGGAATTAATTCCGGCTGGATATATTTTTCACCATCACATACTGCAAATATAGCATTTTTAAGGACTTCAGATTCTGAGTCTTTTAGAATGTATCCATCTATATTCATATCAACTGCTTTAACTAAATATTCAATTTCATTATGTACTGTTAAAATTATTACTTTAACATTAATCTTATTTTTACGAATGTGCTGTAAAACTTCCAAACCATTCATTTCTGGCATATTGATATCTAATAAAATAACATCCGGTAAATCATTTTTTTTAAAAAAATCTAAACATTCCAAACCATTACCGGCTTCACCTATAACTTTGATTTTTCCATCAAATTCTAATAATTGTCTAATTCCTTCTCTGACCATCTTGTGATCGTCAACAATTACTACATTAATTGGCATAAGTTTGTTTATCTCCTTCATCTTTATTGCATATTATTTACTGGAATTGTAATATGAACTTTAGTTCCATTTTCATTTGAAGTCATATCTAAAGTTCCTTGCATTAATTTTACACGTTCTCGAACAATAATTAAACCAAAATGTTTATTTTTTTCTAATTTTTTTTCTTTAATATCAAATCCTGTACCGTTATCATCTATATCGATAATCAAATTTCTATTATCACTATCATCAATTATAATATGTATTTCACTACACCCAGAATGTTTAACTGCATTACCAAGACACTCTTTAATTACTCTAAATGCAAATATTAATACAGGTTGTTCTTTATTGTTTAAGCAATATTTATCAAAAACAACTTTGATATCACTTTTTTCAGTTTCCTTTTCAATACAAGCATCTATTAATTCTCTGAAACCAAAATCATCAAATGTCATAGGTCTTAACTCAAAAATAGTATCTCTAATTTCATTAATAGTATCTTTGATAGAATTACTGATAGTAGTTAATTCAAGCTTTGCTCGAATCGGATCTTGATTGATATACATTGATGCCAATTCAACTTTATGAACAATTGCTGTTAAGTTCTGTAAAGATGTATCATGTAAATCTTTTGCAATTCTTTGACGATCTATTTCTAATAAAACAAAAGAATTATATTCATTTTTATGAAAATTCTTAGGAATAATTCTATTTAAACCATTTTCTGATTGAAAACTATATAATTTTCCGAGAAGAACATTTAATTTATTAATCTTTGCATAATGAGTTCTATTTTCTTCCTCTAAAGAATTTTTTTCTCCATTATACGCAACAATTTGATCACTGCATAAATTTTCTATATTTCTTGGAGAAAAAACATCTATATCAAAATTTTCTTTATCAAGCAAAGATTTTAAACTGACATTAATTTCTGAAATTCTATCCAAATTATAATTTAATTTTTTCTGAGCTGTTTTCTTTTCTTCTTCCAATTCTTCAATCAATTGTTTTAACGTATTTTGTACATCTTCTCTCATTTGCTTTACCTCAGCATATCGGTTCTTTTGATGGAAGTCCTGCTTTTCTTGGATACTTCATCGGTGTATCATTTATTTTATCAATAATAAATAAATTTCTATATATATCAGAATCCGGTAAAATAAAATCTACCTGACTCGAAATATTTCCACCCAATATTTTTATTGCATTTTTAGCTGCGTTCATTTCATCAATAATTTTTTCTGATTTATACGAAATAAACTTTCCACCTGTTTTTACATAAGGTAAACAATACTCTGATAAAGTAGATAAATTTGCAACAGCACGTGAAACACATAGATCATAAGATTGTCTGTAATTCTTATCTTTTGCAAAATCTTCAGCACGACCATGTATTGTTTTTATATCCTTAAGTTCCAACTTATCAATTACTTCATCCAAAAACTTGACTCTTTTATTTAATGAATCTAATAAAGTAATCTTTAAATTAGGAAAAGCAATCTTAAGTGGAATGCCCGGAAACCCTGCCCCTGTTCCTATATCTATTACTGAATATTCTTTTGATAAATCTATAGCCTTTATAAGTGATAAACTATCAATAAAATGCTTTTTGATTACTTCATTAAAATCAGTAATAGCAGTTAAATTCATAAATGAATTCCATTCCACCAAAAGCTCATAATATTGTAAAAACTGACATATCTGTCGTTTTTCTAACTTAATATTTAATTCTTCTAAATCTTTTTCAAATGAATCGATGTTATATTTTTCTAACATAATTATCCTTTATTCTTTGATTTATTGAATTGTTCCAAATATACCAAAAGTACAGAAATATCTGCAGGAGAAACTCCTGAAATTCTGGAGGCTTGTCCAACTGAAACCGGTTTGAATTTAATAAGCTTTTGTCTTGCTTCTATACGAAGACTTTTAATATCTTCATAATCTAAATCTTCCGGTATAAGTTTTTTCTCCATTTTTTTGTACTGTTCAACCTGTTTTAACTGTCTTAAAATATACCCTTCATATTTTAAGTTAATATTTACCTGTTCAATAACATCTTCAGGTAACTCTTTTCTTTCAGGATCAATTGGTGCTAACATTTCATATGTCAATTCCGGTCTGCATACAAGTTCTGAAAGATAGGTACCTGTCTTAAGTGATGTACTGCCGCATTCTTCCAAAAATGCCTGAACATTTTTTGACGCGCCTATTAATGTATTCTTAAGTCTGTCGACTTCTTCATTAATAGCTTTTTCTTTATTTAAAAGATACTGATATTCATCTTCTGAAATTAAACCAACTTCATAACCTTTTTTACGAAGACGTAAATCAGCATTATCCTGTCTTAAAAGTAAACGGTATTCCGCGCGACTTGTCATCATACGATATGGTTCAAAACTTTCTTTTGTAACAAGATCATCTATTAAAACACCAATGTATGCTTCGGAACGGTCAAGAACCAAAGCTTCTTTTCCAAGTAAACTTAATGCCGCATTAATTCCGGCGATAAGTCCCTGAGCTGCAGCTTCTTCATATCCGCTACTACCATTGAACTGACCCGCACTAAATAAACCTGAAATCTTTTTAAATTCCAGAGACGGATATAAATCAATTGCATTGATACAATCGTATTCAATTGCATATGCATTTCTTACAATTTTACAATTTTCAAGTCCCGGAACAGTTCTATACATTGCGAGCTGAACATCTTCCGGTAAAGAAGAAGACATACCACCTACATACATTTCGTTTGTATGAATTCCTTCCGGTTCAATGAAAACCTGATGTCTTTCTTTATCTGCAAATTTAACAACTTTATCTTCAATAGAAGGGCAATATCTTGGACCGGTTCCT
>CAZMND010000094.1:0-7695 GCA_964567585.1 uncultured Lachnospiraceae bacterium | reverse complement strand
CACCGGCTCTTGCTCCGCCGATTGCAAGTGCATAAGCAAGTGCTTTTTCAAGTGCTTTTCCTGAAGCATCCTGATGAACAGCTACTAAACAAGGAACACCTTTTCCTGCCTGATATTCAGAACGAACTGTATGTCCAGGTCCTTTTGGTGCAATCATAGTAACGTCTACGTTTGCAGGTGGAACGATCTGTCCAAAGTGAATATTGAAACCGTGAGCAAACATTAACATATTGCCTGCTTCAAGGTTTGGTTCGATGTCTTTTTTGTACATTGAAGCCTGAAGTTCGTCATTGATAAGAATCATGATGATATCTGCTTTTTTAGCAGCTTCAGCAGCTGTGTAAACTTCAAAGCCCTGTTTTACAGCTTTGTCCCAAGATTTGGAACCTTCATATAAACCGATAATTACGTTACAGCCTGATTCTTTTGCGTTTAATGCATGAGCATGACCCTGACTACCGTAACCGATAACCGCAATAGTTTTTCCTTCCAATAATGATAAATTACAATCTTCCTGATAATAAATGTTAGCCATTTTTTCTCTCCTCCAAAAAATTACTTTTGTTTTATAAAATAAGGTCTTACCTTAAATTAAGGTTTTACCTTAATTATACATATTAATCTAAATAAGTTACATTTGCAATGCCTCTTCCAAGACCTGTGATACCCGTTCTTGCAATTTCCAGAATTTCAAAATCACCAAGCATTGTGATGAAAGCATCTATTTTTGCTGTTTCACCTGTAAGTTCGATAATCAAACTGTCCGGTGAAGTATCAATAATTCTTGTTCTGAAAAGGTTTGAAATTTCAATGATATTTCTACGGTTTTCATGATTTGCTCTAACCTTAATCAAAACCAATTCTCTGTAAACACTGCTGTCCGGTTCCAAAACTTTAATATCTTCTACATCCACAAGCTTCGCAACCTGTTTTTCAATCTGATCTAAGATTTCATCATCGCCACTTGTTACAATGGTAATTCTGGAATATCTCGGATCTGCTGTAGAACCTGCCGTAATACTTTCAATGTTATAGCCACGTCTTGAGAAAAGACCTGAAATACGACTCAAAACACCTGAGGTATTATCTGCAAGTAACTGAAATACTCTTTTTTGCATAACAATTCTCCTACTACTTAATTATCGCTGTCCGCGCATTTTGGAAGTGCCAAAGTTCCTGTTCTTGCCACCTCTACTATACTAATAGACTGGAGCATATTTATCAAGAGTTTTGTTCGCTCCGGCAAGTCACAAATTTGTAAAATCATAAAATGTTTTGACATATCCACAATGTCCGCTTTCATAATATCACAAATTTCCATAATATCGCGACGATTATTTTTATTATATTTAACTTTTACCAGCATAAGTTCGCGGCTGATACTCTGTTCTTCGGCAAAAGTTTTAACCTTAATTACATCCAGTTTCTTGTTAAGCTGTTTCTCAATCTGTTCTAAGGTTCCTGTTTCACCGCTACTTACAATCGTGATACGGGAAACTTCCGAATCATCTGTTTCACCTACGGCAAGACTGTCAATATTAAAACATCTTCTGGAGAAAAGTCCGGCAACCTTACTGAGTACACCTGAACGGTTTTCTACCAAAATGGAATAAATTCTTTTCATACTTTCCTCTCCTATCTTACAATATCCATCGGGTCCACCAGACATTCCATAAGCATAGGACCATCTGATGATAAAAATGCATCAATTTTTTCATCTGCATCTTCCATATTGTAGACTCGGATAAACGGAATATTATAAGCCGCAGAAAGTTTTTCCAGATCAGGACTGCCTGACAAATCAACTACCGAATAGCTTTCCTTGTAAGTAAAATGCTGATATTCACGTACCATTCCGAGGAAATTGTTCTTTAAAACAATAATTTTGAACGGAATTTTGTACTGCTGCATTGTTGCAAGCTCCATCATTGACATCTGGAAAGAACCATCACCACAAACCGCAACTACCTGCTTTGACATATCGGCTCTCTTTGCCCCCATCGCTGCCGGAATGGAATATCCCATAGTACCCATACCACCGGATGTTAAGAAACGACCATCTTTTACAATGTGATATCCGCAGGACCAAATCTGGTTCTGACCGACATCTGCAACATAAACTGCATCATCATCCATTTTTTCGGATAATCTTGTAATAAAATCGGCAGGATCAACATAGTTTGGATTCACTTTACGAACCTTTGCCATATTCTGTCTGTATTCTTTCAAAGTAGCAAGCCATTCATCATGATTTTGACAATCAAACTCTGTATCAATCATCTCACGGAAAATGTGCTTCGCATCGCCTACAAGTGGAATTGTCGGTCCGCAGTTTTTACCGATTTCAGCAGGGTCAACATCCATATGTACAAGGACTTTATTTTCCATAACAAGTCCCGGCTGACTTATCGCTCTGTCCGCAACCCTTGCACCAACCATAATCATAAGGTCCGCTTCATTCATCGCACGGTTTGCATAAGCTTTACCGTTGTTACCCACCATACCAAAATACATATCATCCTTGGTTGGCATAACACCGATACCCATCATCGTAGAAACAACCGGAATATTATGTTTATGAACAAATTCTCTAAACTCATCCGTTGCATCACTTATATGTACACCACCGCCGGCACAGATGATCGGTCTTTTTGCTTTTTCGAGTTCTTTAATAACCTTTTTAATCTGTACGGTATTTCCTTTCACGGTAGGTTTGTAGGTTCTCATATTAAGTTCTTCCGGATATTTAAAACCTCTTATCTGAGCATTCTGAATATCAATCGGAATATCAATCAGAACCGGACCTTTTCTACCGGAATTTGCTATATAGAAAGCTTCCTTAAATACTCTTGGAATTTCATCTACATCTTTAATCAAATAACTGTACTTTACAAAAGATTCAACCGCTCCTGTAATGTCCGCTTCCTGGAACACGTCACTACCGAGCAACTGACTGTTTACCTGGCCTGTAATACATACAAGTGGAATACTATCAGCAAAAGCTGTTGCAATACCCGTGATTACATTCGTAGCACCAGGACCGCTTGTTACGGCACAAACACCGGGCTTGCCTGAAATTCTTGCATAACCACTTGCCGCATGAGCCGCATTCTGTTCTGTACGGACAAGAATTGTCTGGATATTCGAATCTAAAATACTATTATAAAAAGGACAGATAGCTACACCCGGGTAGCCATACACGGTATCTACGCCTTCTGCTTCAAGACATTTTATAATCGCATCTGCTCCTATCATATCGAAATTGCTCCTTTACCATAAAACTTTTATCATTTTAACACATCACTGTGCTAAATTGCAATACAAATTATACAAGTTCCTTGCTTAATATTAAAAAATATGATAAATTTTTTATATTGAGACATTTGGGAGGAACATTATAGTGAAAAAACGTATAATCACATTACTCCTTGCCACCTGCTTTGCACTCAGTATAACAGGTTGCGGAGAAAATAAAGATTTAACAAAATATAAAGATGAAATGGATAAATTTTTCGCTGACGTTGAAGTAATCCATAACAGAATGAATAAACTTGACGAGAACAATGAGAACTCATTGGATGAATTGTTTGCATGTCTGGATGATTTAGACAACGAATTTAAAGCTATGGCTCAAATCGAAGTACCGGATGAATTTTCCAGCATTGAAAATCTTGCAGACGAAGCAAGTGAAAATATGACCCTTGCCGTAGAAAAATATCACGAAGCATATAGCAAAGATTCTTATAACGAATATACCGCTGCTACAGCCGATGAATATTATGCAAGAGCCAACAAACGTCTCCAATATATGATTGATATATTGCACGGCAAAATGCCGGAAGGTGATGATGTAACAATTACTGAAGAATAATGAAAAAGGATGTCTTTCCAACGTTTATACGCAGGAAAAACATCCTTATTTTTTACAGTATAAATTGCAAAATCACTTTTACAATCCATTGCAAGAGTAACACTCCTACCCCTATGTAAATTACAATCTCCACCGGGAAAACTTTTTTAAACATTTTAAAATGCTTTTTTAAAAATTCATATGCCATAAACACTATATATGCAACTGAACAATACAACACGAAGGGATGATACAAAAAACTTCGTATAATCTCACCTCTTAACAGACTCTTAACTGCTCTTGTACCACCACAACCGGGACAATAAAGTCCGGTTATCGAAAAAAATTTACAGTCAGGAATCCAACTTATAATTCCAAAATCTGTTAACCACATTGCACATACTGCAATAATGCCTACAACAAAAACAATTTTACCCAGTTTATAAAATAACTGCTCGATATTCATTTAATTAATAATAGTAATCAGATGAATAACTATAGTCTTCAACATAATCCATCAAAGATGAACCTGCAGCCATTGTCCAGATTAACATAACAATTGATAATACAATAGCAAGTGCTGAACAGATGATACCTGCAATAGCACATCCTTTTCCTGCATATTTTTTAACAACTGCAACAATACCTAAAATAATACCCGGGATTGCTGTAATCCATCCAAGACCAAAACAGCAGCAAATAATTGAAAGAATACCCAGAATCAGTGAAGCAATTGCAAAACCAATCATTTTCTTCTTTTCCGGAGCGGCTGTATAACCTGCAGAAGCATCTTCATAAGAACCTGCATATGACTCTGAATATGATTCTGTATATACAGGACCCTGTTCTGTCTGGTTGCTAGACTGCCAAGCTGCTGATTCGCCTGCAAAAGTACCAGGCTGTGAATAATCAACTGTTGTGTTTTGTGTATTGTTTTCCGGATTTGTAAAATTATCCATAACATCGCACCTCTCTTTTCTTTTAGTCAATATAATTAATATATATCAAAATACAAAATATGGCAAGAAATACTTTTTAAGCCAAAAAAACAGCTCCCGGAATCCTCCGGAAGCTGTTTCTATGTATTCATTCAATTATTTTAAAAGATGAATTTTTCCAATTAAAGGAAGTTCTTTTTCTTCATCTTTAGCTGCATTTACGATACCAATGATAGCAAAGATAAAGCAAACAAAGCTAGCGATTCCAGCGATGATACCAATGATTGGAATAGCAGCTAAAACACCTAAAGCGAAGTTAGCAATAATTAAAACTAATCCCTGATTTAAGTGGAATTTTGCTTCTTCCTTATCGCCTGCTAAAAATCCGATTAACCAAAAAATTAATCCAAGATAAGCGAAAATACTTGTAACTTTTTTGTTCATTTCATTTTCCTCCTTAAATATGTTTTAAAAACAAATAGGACTATCCATTTGCCTTAAACGATGTTATAGTACCATTTTCCTTATAAAAAGTCAAGTTTCTCTCTTTTCTTCGGTTTTTCGAATAAAATCGTCATTTTTCCTGCACCGTTTGCAGTCATACTTTTTACCTGATAACCCTGGTCAGCATAACTCGTAATCTCTTTGTTTAAAGAATCTGCATCTGAAGCATCCAGATTCTTTACAACATATTCAAAAGGTCCTGTAAGTTCATTCAATTTTCTAAGTACACAAACATCAAGTAATGTTTTTAAGTCTTCTTCTGTAAATGAATCCAAATGATTTACGAAAGCCTTCTCAGAAACAACTTCTTCTTCTTCGTATTCTTCGATTTCTTCTACCCATTCAACCTTTTTAACCTTGCTTGCCTGTTTGTTTTCCATAAGGAATTTCTTAGCACAGTCATAGTTAACCGGTGTCTTCTGCATTCCTCTGGCTTCTAAGTATTCAAGTACCTGCTGAGCTGTTATAGGAGTATCATCCACCTCGTCCGCATCATCCGTAGGCACTTCCTTTTGTTTACTGACAACTCTCTGCTTTTTAACTTTCTGAGTATGATTGTTCTCAGTAATTTCAATCATCTGCTCTTTGACGCTCTCGTCATTACTTAATTCATTATAAAGTATTTCTTGCATTTTCATATTCATATCCTCCTCATATACACATTCCTGTTTATATAAATTCTATATAGATTTACATAATAAATTGTATATAATTAAATACAATATCACACAATGTACAAAAAATAAAGTCTAAATTTAAATTTTTTGTATATTTGTACAGTATTTCTTATGTGTAATACAAAAATCACCCTGATTTTTTATTTCAGGGTGATTTTCCAATCAAGTGTTCTCTGAAACAACTCTGTTTCTACCTGTATTTTTGCCTTCGTATAAATTGTCGTCTGCTCGTTTTATAAGATTATGTATAGTTTCTCCTTCTTTATAGAAAGCAAGTCCCATTGTAACTGTAATTTGTATTTCTTTATTCCCAACTTTAACAACCATATCCTGTATTTGTTTTCTAAGGGAATCAAAATCAGAAATAATTTCCTCTTGTTTTTTATTATATCTTTCATAAAAAACAAGGAATTCTTCTCCTCCCCATCTACTTACATAAAAACCATCTACACTTTCCTGTTTTTCAAAAAGCAGGTGCGCCAAAGACAATAAAACCTCGTCCCCTACATCATGGCCATATGTATCGTTCACTTTTTTAAAGAAATCCACGTCCATCATGGCAACTACTGCCTGATACGGAATTATTTCTTTATGTTCCAATGAAAATTTCAGTATTTGATGCATTTTTCTGCGATTACAAATGCCGGTTAATGGGTCAACATTTGCCATCTCACGAAGAGAGTTTTCCAGTCTTCGTACCGTACTGGAATAGATAAGAGAATATCCTATTAAAAACGCAAAACCGAGCATGGAATTTATAATGAAAAATCCACGAGTAAGCCAAACATTATCCATTTCATATATGTACGGATGTTCATATGTCCAAAGTCGTAATCCAAAATAAAGCATCACATTAAATGTAACAATGGCAATTGTACGTTTTGTAATCTTTCTGTTCCGGCTCATATAATAATCCGTGAAGATAAGAGATGCTACAAAACCTATGCAATATTGCTGAAAACCGAATTCCCAGCCAAGGCAAATCACCGCCAATATCATCATCCCAAAAATACCGCCAAAGGTAGAATAAATATATGCCTTTATTTTCCTTTTTTTTAGCATTACACATGCAAAAATAAAATTGACCGTCGTAAAATAGGTGTAATAGAGCAAAATATCTGCTTTATATTTCCAAAATATTACCATATAAAAAATTTGGCACAACATCAAAACAACATTGACCATTGATGTCCCTTTATAGACATATCTTTTTACATTTTGAGGCATTGTGCCCGAAGAATAATTGCTCATAATCCCACCTCACATCCATATATCAATCTTTAGAATCATTATATACCATTCCTTAAATTAGTGCCACAAGAAATGCTCTCAATCAAATTGATAGAAATTTCTCTTTAAATCACCTTCAAAAAAGAAAAGGACTTCTTAAATTCCAAATTAGGTTTAAGAAGTCCTTGTATCATTCTATTATTGCCTTTTATTCATTAAAAAACATGTCTAAACGACCTTTTTCTTAGAATTTACCAGCGTCTGCTGCTTCTTGGATAGCAACAGCAACAGCAACAGTCATACCAACCATTGGGTTGTTACCTGCGCCGATTAAGCCCATCATTTCTATACGATTTCTGCCCTGCGGGCGAAATCGTGAGGGTTTAAAGGCTTTTCGCAGTGTTACTCACAATGTTTTCTACAATAGAACGACACGTCTGTGTCTACACCAATTATAATATGGTACAAAAAAAGAAGCAAGCACTTTTTGCTCACT
>CAZMND010000093.1:0-7734 GCA_964567585.1 uncultured Lachnospiraceae bacterium | reverse complement strand
AAGCGGATATCGGTCTGATTGATCCGGTAGATAATAATTTCTCGGCATTTGTATTTAAAATTCAGGCCAATATGAATAAGGCACACAGGGACAGAATCGCATTTATGCGTATTTGTTCCGGTAAATTTGATGCCAATATGGAAGTAAAACATGTACAGGGAAATAAGGTTATGCGACTTTCCCAGCCTCAGCAGATTATGGCAGATGAAAGAAAAATTCTGACAGAGGCATATGGCGGCGATATTATTGGCGTTTTTGATCCGGGTATTTTCTCCATTGGTGATACGATTTGTATGCCCAAAGAAAACTTCTGCTACGAAGGGATTCCAACGTTCGCACCGGAACATTTTGCAAGAGTACGCCAGGTAGATACCATGAAGAGAAAACAGTTTGTAAAAGGTATCACACAGATTGCCCAAGAAGGTGCAATCCAGATTTTCCAGGAATTTAATACCGGTATGGAAGAAATTATTGTCGGTGTAGTTGGTGTTTTACAGTTTGATGTCCTAAAATACAGACTTGAAAACGAGTATAATGTAGAAATCAGGTTAGAACCATTGCCTTACGAACATATTCGTTGGATTGAAAGCAAGGATATTGATTTAAATCGTATTATCGGTACATCCGATATGAAGAAAATCAAAGATATGAAAGGTAATCCGTTATTACTTTTTGTCAATGCGTGGAGCGTAGGAATGGTGCTTGATCGTAACGAAGGACTCATTTTATCAGAATTTGGACGTGATTAATTATGAAAAAAAGAATTATCTTTGATTTGGTAGCACTATTGGCAATAGCAATCGGGTTTTTTGCACTTTTGTATTTTCAGGATTTGGACATGGATTTTTTGGAAAGCCCGAAAAATATAGACATTGAAACCTTGGTGGACAAGACCAGCTATGAGAACGATGGGTATGCCCGTAACAAGGAAGAGGACATGCATTCGGAACTTGAGAAGCAGAACTTTATCCAGCCGTCTTCGGAGGAACTGGTGAACTGTTATTATTATAGTAAGCTGAATGAAGAAGAAAAGATTGTTTATGAGGAAATTTACAGTGTCATAAATGTCATGGGAAAAGATGTCGGATTGTCAACCGTGGATGCGGATATGGTGGAAAAAGTTTTTAAATGTGTATTAAATGACCATCCCAAGTTTTATTATGTGGAAGGCTACACCTATACAACGTATACCAAAGGCTCGGAGATAACGAAACTGGAAGTTACAGGTACCTATTCCAAAACAAAGGAAGAGTGTGAAGCAATTGATTTAAAGATTGAACAGTATGTAATGAATTGTTTTGCAGGGATGCCAAGTGGAATCTCTGATTATGAGAAAGTAAAATATATATATGAGTATATTATTAACGGTACGGAGTATAATCTGCTTTCAGAAGATAACCAGAATATCTGCTCGGTATTTTTGAACGGGGAATCTGTTTGTATGGGATATGCAAGAGCAATGCAATATCTTTTGCTTAAGCAGAATATTTTGTGCACAATCGTAAATGGTACGGCCAATCAAGGACAGGAACATGCATGGAATCTATTACTTTTGGATGGACAATATTATCATCTGGATGTGACATGGGGAGATGACTCTTACACGGTTTCAAATGATTCAACATCACAGGTCGGGATGACGAATTACAGTTTTTTTTGTGTGACAACAGAGGAAATTTCCAAAACCCATGAGATAAAAAGTATTGTAGAATTGCCCGAGTGCATTGCATGGGACAATAACTACTATGTGAAAGAAGATTTGTATTTCAGGTCCTTGGATAAGGATAAAATTGCACGGATTTTTGCAGATGCATATGCACAGGATAAAACTTATATAGAAATTAAGTGTATGGATAGTGTTGTTTATCGCCAGATATACACATATTTGTTGGAAGAACAGCATATTTTTGACTATCTTTCCGAGGAAAAAGATTCGGTGTCTTACTATGATGGAGAGGAGATATTGCTGTTGGAATTTTGGCTGAAATAGACTATGCAAATCTTTTTGCTTTTGATATAATATAGGGTAACGGGATTTTATAAAGGAGGTTCCATTATGGAAAAAGATACAAGGAAAACTGTATTCGTATTACAGGACAATGATAATTGTGGAACAGTTCAGATTGCAGATGATGTTGTGGCAATGGTAGCAGGAATTGCTGCTACAGAAATAGATGGTGTATCTGCTATGGCAGGAAATATTACCAATGAACTTATGAGCAAAGTGGGCGTTAAAAAGCTTACAAAAGGTGTTCGTGTAGAAGTTATCGGTAAAAAAGTAGTAGTAGATTTGGCTGTAACTATGAAATATGGTTACAATATTCCTGCAACTTGTCAGAAAGTGCAGGCAAAGGTTAAGAATGCCATTGAAAATATGACAGGCTTAACTGTAGAATACGTAAATGTGCGTATTGCAGCTATTCAAATGCAAAATAGATAATTCAGAGGAACAAACTATGTCTAGAAGAGAAATGCGCGAGCAGGTTTTTAAGTTATTATTCCGTGTGGAATTTAATGATGAAGCTGCTATGCAGGAGCAGAAGGAGTTATTCTTTGTTGATGGCGGAGTGGCCGTATCAGAAGATGATGATATGACTGTTTCGGAAGAAGTGAGAGATGAAATTTCTGACAAGTACGAGAAAATCGCTGAAAAGATAACTCAGATTGATGAAATGATTAATGAAAAAACGGAAGGTTGGAAAACAGGCAGAATGGGTAAGGTGGATTTGACCATTTTACGTCTTGCTGTATATGAAATCATTTTTGATGATTCGATTCCGACTCAGGTGGCAATTAATGAAGCTGTAGAATTGGCTAAAAAATTTGGCAGAGACGAATCTGCTAAGTTTATCAATGGAGTGTTGGCTAAGTTTGCGGCATAGAGGTAGTGTATGAAACATAGTGTATATACGGTGGCACAGTTGAACACGTATATTAAAAATATGTTTACGCAGGATTTTTTACTGAATGCCCTTTATGTTAAAGGCGAAATCAGTAACTGCAAATACCATTCTTCAGGACACATATATTTTACGTTAAAAGACCGGAAGGGGACCATTGCTTGCGTAATGTTTGCAGGAAACCGAAACGGTCTTAATTTTCAATTAAGGGAAGGTCAGCAGGTTATTGTCTTCGGAAGCGTAGATGTATATGAACGGGATGGTAAATATCAACTGTATGCTAAGGAAATCAAATTAGACGGCGAAGGTGCCTTATACGAAAAGTTTGAAAAACTAAAAAAAGAACTGGCCGAAATGGGGATGTTTGCACCAGAATATAAAAGACCGATTCCCAAGTATGTAAAGACGTTGGGCGTCGTAACGGCACCTACGGGAGCGGCTATCAGAGATATTATCAATGTATCCAAGCGCAGAAACCCATATATTCAGATTATTTTATATCCGGCCATTGTGCAGGGGGATGCGGCCGTCTCCAGTATTATAAATGGTATCCGTGCCTTACAGCAGCTCGGCGTGGATGCAATGATTGTTGGCCGTGGTGGCGGAAGCATAGAAGATTTATGGGCGTTTAATGAAGAAGAGGTTGCCAGGGCAATTTTTGATTGTCATATCCCGATTGTTTCTGCAGTAGGCCATGAGACAGATACCACTATTGCCGATTATGTTGCGGATTTGCGTGCACCGACACCTTCGGCGGCGGCGGAACTGGTTGTAACCGATATTATGGAACTGGAAGAAAAAATGACACGTTATGCATACACATTTATGAAGCAGATACGTGGTAAGGTTGACAGATATAAATACAAATATGGCTCGTTGGAAACCAGACTTAATTATTTAAGTCCAATGAACCAAATCAAAGAGAAGCGCATGCGGATTCTGGATATGGAAAATCGTCTGGAACAAGGAATGCTGGCAAAACTTAGCGAGAGCAAAAACAGACTGAAACTGAATGCAGAAATTATGAAGCGTATTTCACCTTTAAATAAGCTTAGCAGTGGTTTTTCTTATATTCAGAACGATGAAGGAAAATGCCTTAGAAAAATAGAAGATTTTGAGCAGGGCGAGAAGATTTTTATTCACGTATCAGACGGTTTGGTTACGGCAGATGTGACGGACAAACAGTATGTGGACAGAGAGTAGGTAGAGTATGAGTAAGGTTGATATCAATACAGAAGTTTCAGACGAATTAACATTGGAAGAAACCTTTGAACTTTTGGAAGAGAAACTTGAACGTCTGGAATCGGAAGATATTTCACTGGAAGATTCTTTTAAAATATACAAAGATGGTATGGATTTACTTCGTCAGTGTTATGAAAAGATTGACTATGTAGAGAAAAAAGTACTTGAAATTAATGAGGCGGGTGATATCGTTGAATTTTAATCAGGAATTCAAAGAAAGAATTTTAGAGGCAGAGGATATTATAAAAGAGTTTTTGCCAAAGGAAGAAGGCTTGCAGAGGATTATTTGCGAAGCCATGAATTATAGTGTTTTAGGCGGTGGAAAAAGACTTCGTCCCGTTATGATGAAAGCAACCTATGAGTTGTTTGGCGGAAAAGAAGAGGTTATTAAACCATTTATGGCTGCAATTGAAATGATTCACACATATTCACTTGTGCATGATGATTTGCCGGCGATGGATAACGATGACTTACGTCGCGGCAGGGCAACCACTCATGTGAAATACAACGAGGGACTTGCAATTTTAGCAGGAGATGGTCTTTTAAACTTTGCTTTTGAAACGGCCATAAAAGCATTTGATTACGATGCGGATGCGAAGGTGGTTGCAAGGGCAATGAAGGTTCTTGCAGCGAAAGCCGGAATTTATGGGATGATTGGTGGTCAGACTGTGGATATTGAAGCGGAATGTGGCAATCAGATTATGGATGAAGATACGCTTTTGTTTATTCATAAAAATAAAACGGCGGCCCTAATTGAAAGTTCTATGATGATAGGCGCAATTTTGGCAGGTGCGCCTAACGAGGAAGTTGAAGCCATAGAAAAAATTGCATATAATATCGGAATTGCTTTCCAGATTCAGGATGATATTTTGGATGTCATCGGAAGTGAGGAAGTACTTGGCAAGCCAATCGGAAGCGATGCCAAAAATGAGAAACTGACCTATGTTTCATTTAAAGGTTTAGAGGTTGCTAAAAAAGAGGTTGCAAAATTATCAAATGAGGCTGTTTCGGCTATCAAGGGTTATGAGAGGGAGAATTCTTTCTTAAGTAAGCTGACAACATATTTGATAGACAGAGAAAAATAACCTTAAAAGAGGAAAAAGTCTATGTTACTTGAAAAGATTAACGAGCCAAACGACATAAAAAAATTAGACGCAATAGATTATGATATTCTGGCAAAAGAAATCAGGGACTTTTTGATAGAAAAAATCAGTGTAACGGGAGGGCATCTCGGTTCCAATTTGGGAACCGTGGAGTTAACAATGGCACTGCATTTATCGTTAGAGTTGCCGGGAGATAAAATCGTATGGGATGTGGGACATCAGTCTTATACCCACAAATTGTTAACCGGTAGACGCGATGGGTTTGACAATCTGCGGAAACACGGTGGAATGAGCGGTTTTCCAAAGCGTAAGGAGAGTCAGTGTGATGCTTTTGATACGGGACATAGTTCTACATCAATTTCGGCAGCCTTGGGTCTTGCAAAGGCAAGAGACATTCAGGGAAAAGATAACAGCATTGTGGCAGTTATCGGAGATGGTTCCTTAACCGGTGGTATGGCATACGAAGCCTTGAATAACGCTTCAAGCCTTGAAACCAATTTTATTATTGTTTTAAATGACAACAATATGTCTATTGCGGAAAATGTTGGTGGTGTTTCAAAATACTTAAATGATATTCGTACTGCGGACAAGTACCTAAATTTAAAAGAGGGTGTTTACAATACTTTAAAAAGTATGCCAAAAGGTGATGCTATGGTACGTGGAATCCGTCGGGCTAAAAGCAGTGTGAAGCATTTGATGATTCAGGGGATGTTTTTTGAAGATATGGGAATTACCTATTTAGGCCCTGTAGATGGTCATGACATTCCGGCAATGCTTCGTGTTATTCAGGAAGCAAAGCGTGTCAAAGGCGCAGTACTTATCCATGTAAAAACTCAGAAAGGAAAGGGGTATGGTCCTGCGGAAAGACATCCGGCAAGATTTCATGGAGCTGAACCTTTTGATATAAAAACAGGTATCCCGTCCAATCCAAGAGACAAAGCAAATTATACGGATGTTTTTTCTACAGTTATGATGAAGCTTGGTCAGAGAGATGAGAAGGTAGTTGCCATTACGGCGGCAATGCCTGACGGAACGGGACTTAAGCGTTTTAAAAATGCATATCCGGAAAGATTTTTCGACGTAGGAATTGCGGAAGAACATGCAGTGACTTTTGCAGCAGGTCTTGCGGCAGGTGGATTAAAACCGATTGTTGCAGTTTACTCATCCTTTTTGCAAAGAGCCTATGACCAGATATTGCACGATGTATGTATTCAGAACTTGCCGGTAGTGTTTGCAATTGACAGGGCAGGACTTGTAGGGAGTGATGGTGAGACACATCAGGGAATTTTTGATTTGTCTTATTTATCCAGCATTCCGAATATGCATATTATGGCACCGAAGAATAAATGGGAATTGTCAGATATGCTTAAATTTGCCGTGAATTTTGATGCACCGATTGCGATTCGTTATCCGAGAGGCGAAGCCTATGACGGACTGAAAGATTTTAGAGGACCGATTGAATACGGCAAGGCAGAATGGATTTGCGAAGAAAGTGAAATCGCCATTTTAGCAGTGGGAAGTATGGTAAAAACCGGCTTACAGGTTTATGAAAAATTAAAAGAAGAGGGCTATAAATGTAGTCTTTGCAATGCACGTTTTGTTAAACCGATTGATACCAAGATGGTGGATAAAGCATCTGGGCACAAAGTCGTTGTTACTTTGGAAGAAAATGTGCTCTGCGGCGGTTTTGGTGAAAAAGTCTGTGATTATATGAAGAATAAGCAGTATACAAGCAAACTTGTTATGGTCGGTATTCCGGATGAGTATGTGGAGCATGGCAATGTGGATCAGCTTAGAAAAGAAATTCATATTGATGCAGACAGTATTATAAATAGAATTAAAGAAGCTCTGTAAAAGGGCTTATCAGGAGTCAGATGAAAGAACGTTTAGATGTACTTTTAGTAAAACAGGGGCTTGCCGAGTCCAGAGAGAAAGCGAAAGCCATTATTATGTCCGGAAATGTGTTTGTGGACGGACAAAGAGAGGATAAGGCGGGAGCAACCTTTGATGAAGAAAAAGTAGAAATTACCGTAAAAGGCAATACGCTTAAATATGTCAGCCGTGGTGGCTTGAAACTGGAAAAAGCCATTGATAATTTCGGTGTCAATGTTCAGAATGCGGTTTGTATGGATATTGGGGCATCTACAGGCGGTTTTACCGATTGTATGCTGCAAAACGGTGCGACAAAAGTGTATTCTGTGGATGTAGGTCACGGACAACTGGCTTGGAAACTTCGAAATGATGAAAGAGTAGTTTGTATGGAAAAGACAAATTTCCGTTATCTTACAAGAGAGGATATTGCGGATGATTTGGATTTTGCATCTGTGGATGTTTCCTTTATTTCACTTACCAAGATTTTACTGCCGGCCAGAAATCTTTTAAAGGATAACGGAAAGATGGTTTGTTTGATTAAACCACAGTTTGAAGCCGGCAAGGAAAAGGTTGGAAAAAAAGGTGTTGTAAGAGATGAAAAGGTCCACGTGGAGGTA
>CAZMND010000092.1:0-8302 GCA_964567585.1 uncultured Lachnospiraceae bacterium | reverse complement strand
ACTTCATGGTATGGAAAAAGCCAAAGGCAAAGACTACATCAAAAACTGGGTAGCCGTTATCGGTGATTCCACATTTATGCATACAGGTATCAACTCCCTTATGAATATGGTTTATAACCAGGGTACAGGTACTGTTATGATTTTAGACAACTCTACAACAGGTATGACAGGTCATCAGGATCACGCCGCTACAGGAAAAACCCTTATGGGTGAAACTGTACCTGCTATCAACATCTACCATATGTGTAAAGCAATGGGCATCAAAAACGTGGTAGAAGTAAATGCCTTTGACGTAGTTGAACTTGAAAGAATTATTAAAGAAGAAGTAGCAAAGGATGAAGTATCCGTAATTATTACAAAATCTCCTTGTGTATTGTTAAAAGGCAATAAATTTACAACAAAATGCAGACCAATACCTGAAAAATGTAAGAAGTGCGGTATGTGCTTAAAGCCGGGTTGTCCTGCGCTTACAAAGAATGCAGACGGAACGATTTCTATCGATGAGACGATGTGTAACGGTTGTGGACTTTGCAAGGGACTTTGTAAATTTGAAGCAATCGAAACAGTGGAGGTGTAATATGGCAAACAATACAAAAAATATTATGATCGTTGGTGTTGGCGGCCAGGGAACACTTTTAACAAGCCGTATTCTTGGCGGTATCACTGTAGATGCAGGATATGACGTAAAATTATCAGAAGTACACGGTATGGCTCAGCGTGGCGGTAGCGTAGTTACTTTTGTGCGTTACGGTGAAAAGGTTGCAGAACCTATCGTGGAAGAAGGCTGCGCAGATGTTTTAATTGCTTTCGAAAAACTGGAAGCAATGCGTTATGCACACTTTTTAAAGAAGGATGGAGCAATCGTTGTAAACGACCACAGAATCGATCCGATTACGGTTGTTACAGGGGCTGCCCAGTATCCGGAAAACATCATTGAAAACCTGGAAAAAGAATACAATGTTTACAAAGTAAATGCTATGGACGAGGCATTGAAACTTGGCAACTCAAAGGTATTTAACATTATCGTACTTGGTGTTGCGGCAAAACATATGGATTTTTCAAAAGAAGCATGGCTTTCAGTGATTGAAAAAACAGTGCCACCAAAAACAGTGGAAATAAATAAAAAGGCTTTCTTACTTGGGTATGAAAGTTAATATGAGGGTAAAGACTATTATTTTAGGAGGGTAAAGACGTGATTTGGAATGAGACAAAAGAATGTATGAGCCGTGATGAATTGCAGGTACTCCAGAGTAAACGACTTGTAAAAACCGTTGACAGAGTGTACCACAATGTAGAATTCTATCGCAAGAAAATGCAGGAGGTAGGTGTAGAACCGGGGGATATCAAGGGTATCGAGGATTTACACAAATTACCTTTTACAACAAAGGATGATTTGAGAGATACTTATCCATTCGGACTTTTTGCAGTGCCGATGTCACAGATTGTGCGTATTCACGCATCCAGTGGTACAACCGGAAAAGCGACGGTTGTAGGCTACACAAAGAGAGATATTGATATATGGTCAGAATGTGTTGCCAGAGCTTTTGCACAGGCAGGACTTACCAGAGACGATATCATTCAGGTAGCTTACGGATATGGTTTATTTACGGGTGGTCTTGGTGCGCACTATGGTGCAGAACATCTGGGAGCAACTGTAGTACCGATGTCTACAGGTAATACGAAGAAACTTACAACTATGATGAAAGATTTTGGTGCAACAGCTATTGCATGTACACCATCTTACCTTTTACACATTGCCGAAACATTAGAAGCTGATGGCGATCTTGATAAAATCAAATTAAAAGCAGCGATTTGTGGTGCAGAACCTTGGACAGAACAGATGCGAACACAGATTGAACAGAAGTTAAATATCAACGCATTTGATATCTATGGTTTGTCAGAAGTTATGGGACCGGGTGTTGCCTGCGACTGTATTTATCACAAAGGTTTACACGTATACGAAGACCACTTCTTACCGGAAATCGTTGATCCGAAAACATTGCAGCCATTAGGCGCAGGAGAAGACGGTGAGCTTGTATTTACAACGCTTACAAAAGAAGGTTTACCACTTCTTCGTTACCGTACAAAAGACTTAACAAATATCAGCTATGACAAGTGCGAATGTGGCAGAACATTGGCAAGAATCGGTCGTTTCAAAGGCCGTTCAGACGATATGCTCATTATCCGTGGCGTAAACGTATTCCCATCACAGGTAGAAGCTGCGCTTCTTGAAATGGGCGAAACTACACCACATTATATGATGATTGTTGACCGTGTAAACAACCTGGATACTTTGGAAGTACAGGTAGAAGTAGGAGAAGAATTCTTCTCAGACAGAATCGGTGAATTAGAAAACTTAACAAAGAAAATTGCCCATGTAATCCAGCAGGCAATCGGTCTTGCGGTAAAAGTAAAACTGGTTGAACCTAAGACAATTGAAAGAAGTATGGGTAAAGCTGTTCACGTAATTGACAAGCGTAAATTAGTATAGGCGCAGAAAGGAGTATCAATATGTATCTTAATCAGTTATCCGTTTTTATTGAAAATAGAGAAGGCCGTCTCGATGAGGTTTTAGAAGCATTAAAAGAAGAAAATATCAACATTGTTTCCCTTTCTTTGGCAGACAGTAGTGATTACGGACTTCTTAGAATGATTGTTTCAGATGCAGACAAGGCAAAAACAGCTTTGAAAGGCAAAGGCTTTACAGCGATGCTTACACCGGTACTTGGTGTAAAACTTTCGCATCAGGTTGGCCAGCTTCAGGTACTTCTTGCCGAAATCTGCAGGGCAGGCATCAATATCGATTATATGTATGCTCTCGCAACAGGCTCTGATGATGCGTCTATCGTTATTAAAACAGCCGATTTGGAAGAAGCAGCAAGCGTCCTTTCCAAAACAGGCGTAGAATTTATCAAAGCAGACGAGATAGGAAAATAGAATATGATTATTGATTTTCACACCCACATTTTTCCGGAAAAAATAGCAGGAAAGACAATTGAAAGCCTTGAAAAACTATCGGGTATCACGGCTTCAACAAACGGGACTTTAGAGGGACTGCTTGCATCGATGGAACGCACGGGAGTGGATATGTCCGTTATTATGCCGGTAGCGACAAAACCGGGACAGATGGAAAACATCAATAACTACGCAAAAGAAGTCTGTGAGAAATATCCGGGAAAACTGATTTCCTTTGGTGGTATTCATCCGGATGTAGAGGACTACAAAAAAGAGTTAAAGCGCATAAAAGATCTGGGACTTAAGGGAATAAAAATCCACCCGGACTATCAGGGCGTGATGATTGATGATGTGCGTTTTGTGAACATTATCGATTATGCAAGCGAACTTGGTCTGATTATTTTAACTCACGCGGGAATCGACATAGGTCTTCCTGAGCCGGTGCATTGTCCGCCGGATAAAATGCGAAAGGTTATTGACAAAATTAAGCCTGAAAAAATGATTGTTGCCCACTACGGCGGCTGGAAACAGTGGCAGGAAGTGTATGATTATTTGGCAGGAGAAAAGGTCTATCTGGACACGGCTTTTACCTTTGATTATATAGAACAGGATATGTTCTTAAAAATATTGGAAAAGCACGATGAAAATAAAATACTCTTTGCTACGGACTCGCCTTGGAGCCATGCCTCAAAGGATATAGCGGCAGTAAAAACTATGCCGATTGATGAAAGCATAAAACAGAAAATTTTCTCGGAAAATGCGAAAAAATTACTGGAAATAAAATAATGCGTAAAAACCCTTGCTTTTTCGGCAAGGGTTTTGTATAATGTAAATACTTTAGTGCTTTAAAGCGTTGGTTCGTTGAACTTTAAAGCGTTAAAACATAGAACATTTTGAGGAGGAAAACAAAATGGTAACAAAGATAATATTCTTAGTTGTATTTTTTGCCATTATGATTGCGGTTGGTGTATATTCCAGAAAACACGCAACAAATGTAAATGATTTCGTACTGGGAGGAAGAACAGTAGGCCCATGGCTTACAGCTTTCGCTTACGGTACTTCGTATTTTTCAGCGGTAGTATTCGTTGGCTATGCGGGACAGTTTGGTTACAAATATGGCCTTTCCGCTACTTGGATTGGTATCGGAAATGCGGTAATCGGTTCCCTTATTGCATGGATTGTTTTGGGTAGAAGAACAAGGGTTATGACAATGAAGCTTTCGGCTGCAACTATGCCGGATTATTTCGGAAAAAGATATGATTCCAATGCACTCAGGATTGTGGCTTCAGCCATTGCATTCATCTTCCTGATTCCATACACAGCTTCCGTGTACAATGGTTTATCAAGACTTTTCGGTATGGCATTCGATATTCCGTATACCGTATGTGTTATCGCTATGGCGGCGCTTACCTGCGTATATGTGGTGCTTGGCGGATATATGGCCACAGCCATTAATGACTTTATTCAGGGTATCATTATGATATTTGGTATTGTTGCCGTTATCGTTGCCGTTTTAAACGGTCAGGGCGGCTTCTATGAAGCGGTTATGAATCTTTCTGAAATAGAAAGCGATGTGCCTCTTACAATGGGTCAGAAGGGTGTATTTGCCTCATTCTTTGGTCCGGACCTTCCAAACTTAGTCGGTGTAGTTGTACTGACATCTCTTGGTACTTGGGGTCTTCCGCAGATGGTACATAAATTCTATGCAATCAAGGATGAAAAATCCATTAAAACAGGTACAATTATTTCTACGTTCTTTGCCATTATCGTATCCGGTGGTTGCTACTTCTTAGGCGGTTTTGCACGTTTGTTTGACACTCCGGCAATTTATGATGCAAATGGTAAGATTGTATATGATGCGATTGTTCCAAGTATGTTATCTACCCTTCCGGATATTTTGGTAGGTGTCGTAATCGTGCTTGTATTATCGGCTTCTATGTCAACTTTATCGTCTTTGGTTTTAACATCAAGTTCAACTTTAACCTTAGACCTTATTAAAGGCAATATTGTAAAAAATATGGATGAGAAAAAACAGTTACTCTGTATGAGAATTATGCTTGTATTTTTCGTAGTCATCAGTGTAATAATTGCACTGGATCCGCCAACTTTCATTGCGCAGCTTATGGGTATTTCATGGGGCGCATTGGCAGGTGCTTTCCTTGCGCCGTTCCTCTATGGTTTGTACTGGAAGGGTGTTACAAAAGCGGCTGTTTGGGCGAGTTTTGCGTGTGGTGTAATTTTGACGGTAGCAAATATGTTCTTTAAATTTATTGCATCCCCAATCAATGCAGGTGCAATTGCTATGGTTGCAGGTCTTATTGTGGTACCGGTTGTGAGCCTCATTACACCGAAAATGAAAAAGGAAAAGGTAGATGAAATTTTTGCCTGTTATGATGAAACCGTAACAGTTCATAAACGTCGTTCTATCGAAGAATAATTGAGAAAAATCATGAGGCTGATGTAGGACAAATTTCCCACATTGGCCTTGAAAAATTTATTGACCTCAACATTTTAGAGGAGTAAAATATTCCTTATAAGGGTGGAAATATTTCGGGGTTTTCCATCAAAATCGAAAGATTGTTGCAGGAGGTAGAGAGGTATGAAGAAAAAGAATAAACACGTTAGTCAGGTCGCAAGAATGAATGCGCTGGTTAAAGAGATTATAATCGTTGTTATCATCGGTGTTGTGTTATTACTTACTTCTAGGGTTACAAACCATTTACTTATCAAAGATTGGGAGAAACAGGTAGATATTACCAGGGCATTAGAAGAATACAGAATTACTTCTAAGACATTTACAATTGATGCCCAGAGCTTTGTTGTTACAGGCGAAGAACATTATCATGAAGCTTATGTAGAAGAGTCAGAAGTGACAAAGACACGTGATAAAGCAGTTAATACATTAAATAAAGCTGATCTCACAGCAGATGAAATAGCTAAGTTTAAAGCGTTACAGGAAGTAGATGATGCGATGCTTCCTTACGAAGCAGATGCATTCGATGCAATGCATGCCGGCAATATGAAGAAAGCTCAGGAATTAGTATTTGGTGATGAATACTTAGCATTGGTAGAACAGAGTGATGCTTTAATCAAAGAACTTGTAGAACAGACAACCAAGAGACTTGATGCAGAAGAAGCGTTAATGTCAATCATTGCTGATGTTACTCAGGTATTGTTTATACTTTCGGTTGCATACATAATTTTGAATTTATTTAGAACAGTGCGCTTTGCACGTAAAGAGTTAATCAGACCAATCGTTAAAGTGTCTAAAGAACTTGAAAATATGGCACAGGGTGACTTCAGTGGTGGTACAGGTATCGAACCTGATGGTTCAGAAGTTGGTAAGATGATTCAGGCTATGCGTGATATGAAAGCTACTAACCATGGTATCATTTCAGAAGTTACAGGTATCTTAGAAGAAATGGGTAACGGTAATTACGTTATCGAAGTTAACCAAGAATATGTTGGTGAATTCGGCGCGATTAAAGAAGCGTTTATCGTAATCCGTGAAAGAATGCATGAAACCTTCCAGACATTGAAAGAAGTTTCAGACCAGATTGATGCAGGATCAGAACAGCTTTCAGGCGCTGCTCAGGATTTGGCTGAAGGATGTACATCACAGGCAGCACAGATTTCAGATATTGTAGAAGCAATCAAGAAGGTTGCAGTAGCTATGAATGACAATGCGAAAGAAGCAGCTAGTACAGTAGAAATCTCTACTCTTGCAGGACAGAAGTTAATGCAGGGTAATGAAAAGATGGAAGAATTAAAAGTTGCCATCAAAGAAATCAGCAGATGTTCAGAAGAAATTGGTACTATTATTAGTGCTATTGAAGATATTGCAACGCAGACCAACTTACTTTCACTTAATGCCGCAATTGAAGCAGCAAGAGCCGGTGAAGCAGGTAAAGGTTTCGCAGTAGTTGCTGAACAGGTTAAGAAACTTGCTGAAGAATCAGCTACAGCAGCAGGTCAGACAACACAGCTTATTGAAACAACAATTGCAGCAGTTGAAAAAGGTATCGTAATTGCAGAAGAAACAGCAGCAGATATGGAAGAAGTTATGGTTGGTGCGAAAGATGCTACAGTTAAGATGTCAGTTATCGCTGAAGTGCTTGTAAAAGAAGCTGCAGATATTCAGGAAGTTAATGAAAGAGTTGCAACAATTTCAGAGGTTGTAAGTAATAACTCAGCATCATCTGAAGAAACAGCAGCTGTTAGTGAAGAACAGACAGCTCAGGTTCAGACGATGGTTGAACTTATGGGACAGTTCCAGATTTAATAATCGAATACCAAATTTGTTCCCTTTTACATTATTATATAATTTAGAAAGCCGATGTATGTTTAAGTGCATCGGCTTTCTTTTTGGTTATAGGGTATTCCCTATAACCAAAAAGAAACTTTGTAAGATGCGCAGAGGCACGGAAAGGAAGATATACTTCGTAACCGTGCCTCGCGCGAAATTCCGCAAGCGGAATTTTATTTTATGTGTTTGTGTTTATTTTTTAGGTTTTTTGATTTTGTTAAGTTTGGCATTTAAGTCAAGTAACTGTTCTTTTGTTAAATTAACTCCGGCTGTTCCCATAAGGGCTGTGAGACGGATTAATGTGAAGCCACCCATCATCTGCATCATATCAGGTGTGATGTCAAAGCCCATAGCTTTCATACCTTCTTTACCTTTGCCCATACCACCCATTAATTTGCCTGCCATAGTAGTAAATAAGAGTTTTCCTTGCATTGTAGCCATAATATCGCCTACTTTGTCGTTCAAGGAGAAATAACCTTCCGGAGCTGTAATATCGAACCAGTTAAGGATTGCACCTTTTTCTTTTAAGCGATATGCTTCATTAAATACGTCTACTTTACGGATAACACTTTCATCTTTATAATCACCTGCAACAGCCACGAGTTTTGTTTCGCCACTGTTTGGTACATCAAAGTAGAAGAAGTGTTCTTCGCTTGTTTTCTTGCCGAGACTTACGCCGTTAGCAAAAAGTTCAACTTCCGGTAAGTTAGAATATACAGTAACCTTTGTTATGTCTTCTACACGGTCTACGTAGCGTTTTCCGCAAAGATGAACGAACGGGTCATCTGATAACCATGCTTTGTAAGCGTAGAAGGAATCTTTTTTATATTTACGGTCGAAAGTCATAAGACCTTTGTGATTCTGGCCGTTTTCGCCGCCTTCCGCACGTGCATCGGCACCGAAATCAAACATGTTCCATACGTGTGTTGCCCACAAGTATTTGCGTGTGAAAAGCTGTTTAATGAGCTCTTCGTGGTAGTATGCCTGATATTCTTCTGTATAGTCACCCTGGATTGGGTTGGATGTATGCCAGTTGAGAGC
>CAZMND010000091.1:0-8483 GCA_964567585.1 uncultured Lachnospiraceae bacterium | reverse complement strand
TGGGAAAGTAATTGGTGCCGTCACTCATGTACTAATTAACAATCCGGAAAAAGGGGTATGGGATTTTTATAGAGGAGATGCTGGAGCATTAAACATAAATATGCAATATATTGCATAAAGGAGAAGGATATGATATCAAATACAGATGTTTTACAGATAATGGATCATAAATATGCTTTATTTGGCCTGTTTTTTGCATTTCACAACAGACTTCAAGCTGTAGGGGATTCTTTTTATGAGGAGATTACATGTAAGCAGTTCTTTCTGATGGCTTGCATGAATTTATTTCTGGATGAAGCACCCACTGCGAACGAATTGGCAAAGGTAATGGGATGTACAAGGCAGAATGTAAAAGAAATTTTGAATAGTTTAGAGAAAAAACAGCTTGTTCGATTGGACACAGATACAAATGATAAGCGAAAAAAACGAGTATATCTTACTGAAAACGCTATGTTTATGGCAGACAAATATCGTGAAAAAGAAATTAGTTTTTTAGCAGGACTGTACGATGGAGTCACTAACGAAGAAGTAGATAGTACGTATGGCATTATTTCTAAAATAGAAAATAATTTAAAGAAAATGAAAGAGGAGATTTAAGAAGATGAAAACAGTTGTAATATATAATTCGCAGACAGGATTTACAAAACGCTATGCACAGTGGATTGCAGAAGCAACAGGCGGTGACTGTATGGAACTGAATGAAGCAAAGAAGGATAAGACAGAACAGGAAGAGGTTATGATTAAAATGATTTCCTCATCGTATGATATTTCTGACAAAAAATATATAGAACCGATTTTAGAATGCTTGAAATAAAAAACTTTTGTGTTTTAACCATATATGCTAAAATAAATAAGTAAATGGTTATTGAAAGCGAGGATATTTATGAGCAGATATGCAATCTATGGAGCAGGTTCGCTTGGTACGGTACTTGGAGCCTATATTACAAAGAATGGCGGAGAAATTGATTTAATCAATCGAAATAAAGCGCATGTAAAAGCCTTAAATGAAAAGGGTGCACATATTACAGGAAAAGTAGAAATGACAGTTCCGGTAAAAGCAATAACACCGGATGAAATGACAGGAAAATATGATGTCATTCTTTTGATGACAAAACAGTTACATAATGTAGAAGTAGTTACAATGTTAAAGGATTTTTTGACAGAAGAAGGTGTAATTGTGACACTTCAAAATGGTATTCCTGAACCGGGAATTGCTGATATTATAGGACCACAGCACACGATGGGCTGTGTTGTGGAATGGGGAGCAACGCTTTCTGAGCCGGGAGTTTGTATTTTGACAAGTGAGCCGGATAGTTTGTCTTTCCATATGGGTAAAATGCCGGGGATTTCTGATGAACAGTTTGCTATGGTAAAAAATCTTTTGGAATTAATGTGTCCTGTACACGAGGAAGAGAATATCCTTGGTGCACGATGGTCAAAACTTCTGATTAATGCTACGTTCTCAGGGCTTGGAACCGTTATGGGTGGTGTGTTTGGTGATGTTTATGAAAATAAAGATGCCCGCAAGATTGCACTCCGATGTATGAAGGAATGTATCGATGTTGGACAGGCTGCAGGGGCCACTTTTGCACCGGTACAGGGAAAGAATATTGTAAAACTCTTTTATTATAAAAATGCGGTTAAAAAAGCATTTGGTCTGTTCTTGTTACCGATTGCTATGAAAAAACACCGCAATATTGAGCCGTCTATGCTTCAGGATTTGAAAAATAAAAAGCCTTGTGAAGTAGATGCTATCAACGGCGTTGTATGTGAGTGGGGACGTAAAATGAAGGTGCCGACTCCGGTAAATGATAAAATTGTTGAGGTAATTAAAAAACAACAGAGCGGCGAGTTAAAATTGGAAGCAGCTAATATCGACTTGTTTAAAAATTTATTATAAAATAGAGGTAAACAATAATGAATTTAGAATTATTGCAACCATGGGAAGCGCTTATGAAACAAATCGTGTGGCGCCAGATGGGAGATATAAAAAGTAAGAAAATATTGGATTTTGGTAGCGGAATCGGTGTAACAGCTAATTATTTGGCCCAAAATAATGAGGTAATTGCTATCGAACCGGATGAAGAAAGTGTAAACAACAGATGGAAAGAGAATGAATATTGCCAGATGGTTGGCAATCTAAAAATGCTCAAAGACTTCCCTGATGAAACCTTTGATTTAATTGTGTGTCACAACGTTCTTGAGTACGCAAAAGAGGAACGACCTCTGATAATGAATGAATTTGCCCGCATTTTAAAGAAAGACGGACAAATATCCCTTGTAAAGCATAACAGACCGGGCAGAGTTATGCAGATGGTGGTACTTCTTAATGATTTTGACACAGCTCACAGTCTTTTGGATGGAAATGATGGTATGACTTCCAAATTCGGTGCCATTCATTACTACGAGGATGCAGATATTGAAAAGTGGTGTAACAAACTTAAAATAACAAGAACTCTCGGAATGAGAACATTTTGGGATTTGCAGCAAAATCAGGACATTCACAAAAATACGGAATGGCAACAGAAAATGGTGGATGTGGAGATGCGGGTTTCAGATATGGATGAGTACAAAAATATTGCATTTTTTCATCACCTGACTATTGAGAAGGTGTAGTAGAATTACTTGACGATACGGGTTTATTATGATAATTTATATATGATGAACTTGAAATTATATTCAAGAGTAGAAGAATTTAATGATTGGAGATAAAAATCATGGAAAGAATCAAAACATTAGAAACACGCTCTTTATGTGAAAGCGCAAAAAATGGTGGATGTGGCGAATGCCAGACATCTTGCCAGTCAGCTTGTAAAACAAGTTGTGGTGTTGCAAACCAGTCTTGTGAAAACACAGAAGAATAATTCAAAAACAGTAAAAATGCCGTCATCTGTGGCGGCATTTTTTTTCGTTTCAAGAAATGGTTATGATATAAAAATAGAAGTAGCGAAGGAGAAAATATTTTGGTACATCAGTATAAATTAAACGGATTTAATATTGTTTTGGATACTTGTTCCGGCGGCGTTCATGTGGTGGACGAAGTCGCATATGATATGATTGCTCTTTTCAAGGAAAAGAACAAAGAAGAAATTGTGAAAGAAATGCTGGATAAATATGGTGACAGGGAAGATGTAACAGAGGAAGAATTAAACCTTTGTTATGGTGATATTGAAAGCCTTGTAGCATCAAAACAGCTTTACACGGAAGATACATTTGAGCCTATGGCAGGAACCTTTAAAGCACGCTCAGGCAATGTGATTAAGGCGCTTTGTTTACACGTGGCACACACCTGTAACTTAAATTGCTCTTATTGTTTTGCAAGCCAGGGAAAATATCATGGTGACAGAGCTCTAATGAGCTTTGAAGTAGGTAAAAGAGCCTTGGATTTCCTGATTGAAAATTCAGGAAGCAGAAGAAATCTGGAAGTGGATTTCTTTGGCGGTGAACCGCTTATGAACTGGGATGTGGTTAAAGATTTGGTAAAATATGCCCGTTCGGTTGAAAAAGAACACAACAAAAACTTCCGTTTTACTTTGACAACAAACGGGGTTTTAATCGATGAGGATGTAATTGAATTTGCCAATGAAGAAATGAGTAACGTGGTATTGAGTTTGGACGGACGTAAGGAAATCCATGACCTTACCCGTGTGGATTATGCAGGAAACGGAAGCTATGATACCATTGTGCCGAAGTTTAAACAGATGGTAGAAGCCCGTGACGGTAAAAATTATTATATGCGTGGGACTTTTACCCATGCAAACCCGGATTTTACAAAGGATGTATTCCATATGGCAGATATGGGCTTTACAGAGCTTAGTATGGAACCTGTAGTATCCGCTCCGGATGATCCAATGGCACTTACAAAAGAGGATTTGGAGATTGTAAAAGAACAATACGAAATTCTTGCAAAAGAAATGATTCAGCGTAAAAAAGAAGGCAGAGGATTTACCTTCTATCACTATATGCTTGATTTGACCGAAGGACCTTGTATTTATAAGAGAATTTCCGGCTGTGGTTCGGGAACGGAATACATGGCGGTAACACCTTGGGGGGATTTATATCCGTGTCATCAGTTTGTGGGAGAGGAAAAATATAAACTGGGCGATATCTGGAACGGTGTTACTAATAATGATTTGCGTGAGGATTTCCGCAGTTGTAATGCTTATGCAAGGCAGGAATGTGCGGATTGCTGGGCAAAACTTTACTGTTCGGGAGGCTGTGCGGCCAACGCATATCATGCGTCGGGAAGTATCCGCGGTATTTATGAACCGGGCTGTGAGTTATTTAGAAAACGTATCGAATGTGCAATTATGATTAAGGTCTGTGAGGAAGCAGACAAAGAGGAAGCATAGTAATGAAAACACCGATTGCGGATTTTGTAAAAAAATATGCATACGATGAAAATGTAAGATTTCATATGCCGGGGCACAAAGGCAATGCTTTTTTGGGCTTTGAAGCCTATGATATTACCGAGGTGAAGGGAGCAGATGCACTTTATGAAGCAGACGGCATTATTGCTGAAAGTGAAAGAAATGCCTCAGTACTTTTTGGAACCGAGAGGACTGTTTATTCTACGGAAGGCTCCAGCCAGTGTATCAAAGCAATGTTACATCTGGCATTAACCTATAAAAAAAGAAGTGGAAGACCCTATGTGATTGCAGCAAGAAATGCACACAAAGCTTTTTTGTATGCGGTTGCACTTTTGGATTTGGATGTGGTATGGCTTTGGCCGGAGAAAATGAGTTCCATTTGTTCCTGTCCCATAACGGCAGGTCAGATTGAAGAAGAAATCAATAAGCGGGACGAAATGCCGATTGCGGTATATTTGACCAGTCCCGATTATCTTGGAGGTCAGGCGGATATTACAGCTATTGCCGAAGTATGTCATAAATATGGCACAATACTGGCTGTGGACAATGCCCATGGTGCCTATTTGCGTTTTTTAAACAAGTCCATGCACCCAATGGATTTGGGAGCGGATATCTGCTGTGATTCGGCACATAAAACGTTGCCCGTATTAACCGGTGGTGCCTACTTACAAATCAGTAAAAATGCGCCGGATTATTTTAGCAAAAATGCAAAGCAGGCGATGGCACTGTTTGGCTCTACAAGCCCTTCGTATTTAACACTTATGTCTTTAGATATGTGCAATGATTATTTGGAATCAGATTATCGGGAAGCTTTGCAGGCTACAGTCACGAATGTGAATAGCGTAAAAGATATTTTAGAAAACAGTGGTTGGAAGATTATGGAATCGGAGCCACTTAAGATAGTCATAAAAAGTCCTAAGCTTGCCAGTGGAGAAAGCATCGCCAATATGCTTCGCAGAAAGCAGATAGAGTGCGAGTATGCAGATAAAGACTATGTTGTTTTTATGGTAACACCGGAAAACAGCTATGAAGATTTGCAAAAATTAGCGGAGGATTTAGGGGAAAATCATTTGGGAAAACCTAATGATAATGTGTTTGGACCTTTGCGGGGAAAACAGGAAATTTCCATAAGACAAGCTATTTTTTCACATCAGGAAAAAATACCCGTAGAAGATGCGAAGGGTAGAATTTGTGCATCGCCTACGGTAGGTTGCCCGCCTGCAATACCCATTGTGGTTTCAGGAGAAATCATTACAGGCGAAGCAATAAAATTATTTCAGTATTACGGGATAAAAGAAGTTTTAGTTGTAAAATAATTATTTAGTATGTCTAAGCTGCCAAAAAGCTACAGCGCTTGCGGCAGCTACATTTAACGAATCCACACCGTTTTTCATTGGTATTTTTACCGTGTAATCGCTGGATGATATGGTGCCTAATGATAAACCGTCACCTTCGTTTCCGAGTATAATGGCAAGTTTGTCTTCGGCCATTAAGGAAGCGTTGTCAATAGACACCGAATCGTCAGTAAGTGCCAGAGAGGCTGTTTTAAAACCGAGATTTTTAAGCGTTGCAATATAAGCAGTATCAGATGAAAGATAGGTCCATGGAATTTGGAAAACACACCCCATACTGACTCTGATTGCGCGGCGGTAGAGCGGATTGGTGCAATCCGGTGTCAGCAGCACGGCATCGATATTTAAAGCGGCTGCCGAACGGAAAATGGCACCGATATTTGTTGGATTTGTAATATTCTCAAGGACGGCTATACGGTGTGCATTTTTGCAGACAGATTCCGCACTTGGAAGCGCGGTTCTTTTCATGGCGCAGAGCATACCCCGGGTCAATTGAAAGCCTGTAAGATTTGTTAAAACATCAAAAGTAGAAGTATAAACAGGGACATTTTCGCACCTGGCGAGGATGTCCTTTCCTTCTGTCAAAATATGTTTTTCTTCCATCAAAAAAGAGATGGGCTCATAGCCTGCGTTTAATGCCCGTTCAATTACTTTGGGACTTTCTGCAATAAAAATTCCGCCATTTGGTTCGTACAGTCTTAATAATTGTACTTCGGAAAGTCTGGCATATATATCTAACTGGGGTGCATTAAAATCAGTGATTTCAATAATGGTTGACATAAAAACTCCTTGTATGATTTTTCTAATTTTGTAAATTTTATATAATTTGAGAATATTATATTCGTAAAAATATGTATGTGTCAAATGACGAAAAAACTTTGAAAAATAGTGCTATTTATGGTAAAATATACAAGAATCTATATTGTGTTATTGGAGGCAAACAAATGAAAAACAAAAATTTGGATTATTCAATTAAAGCGGTGGCAGATCAGAGCAGAAATAAGATTGCGTTGATCGGTATCTGTATTATGAATGTTATTCTGGCAGGAGCATATTTGTTGGAGGTATTTAAAGATGCCAGAAGTATTGCATCATATTGTATTGTAGCAGTACTTTGTCTCGGACCAACTATTGCAGGTCTTATTATGTACCATATTAATAAACAGTCTGCATTAATCAGATATGTATGTGGTTTTGGTTTTGGGTTGTTGTATGCGTACATAATGTTTACATCAACTACCGATTTAGTATTTTGTTATATTATTGTCTTTTTTGTAATTCTTATTATTTATGTGGATTTCAAATTACTTGGTATTTTAAGTGGATACGCTATGGTTGTTAATATTGCAGTACTTGTAATGAAAGCCATGAAAGGCGGTTTAACAGGCGTTGCATTAACCAATGCGGAGATCACACTTGCATGTCTTGTATTGACAGGACTTTTTACACTTTTATCTATTTACAAAATTAATCAGATTAATAAAGCCAATGTGGAAAAGGCTGCTGTAGAGAAGAAACAGTCAGACTCATTGCTGGATACTACGCTTTCTGTGGCAGATTCCATGACAAACGATATTGATGGTGCAGTTTCTGAAACAGATAGTTTAAAAGACGCTATCGGTATGACACAGCAGGCTATGGAAGTACTTTCTGAAAATACAAATGCAGCAGCAGACGCAATTGAAGCACAGAAAACCAGTACTATGAAAATTAATGAGTATGTACGTGGTGTTGAAGGTGCTGTTGGCTCTATTGTAGAAGAAGTAAATGTAGCAGAAGAAAATCTGGAAGCAGGCAATGTGATTATGAATGACTTGCTTAAACAGGTTCAGGTATCTGAAGAATCCAATGCATTGGTTGTACAGAAGATGGAAGGACTTAAAGAGTATGCCAGCAAGATGCAGGATATTATGGGGCTTATCCGTAATGTTGCAAACCAGACAAGTATGCTTGCTTTAAATGCGAGTATTGAAGCTGCCAGAGCAGGTGAAGCGGGAAAAGGCTTTGCGGTTGTAGCAACAGAAATTTCCAGCTTATCTACCCAGACAAACAGTGCTACGGGAGATATTGATGAGTTAATTGTTAACATTGTTAAGTCTGTAGAGGAAGTTACTGCGGCTATGGATGCTTTATTAGAAGGTAGCCAGTTACAGAATAAATATGTAAATGATACAGCAGAAAGCTTTAAGAAAATCCATAACAGTACACAGGGAATTTCAACACAGGTCTCCCAGTTAAAAGAAGCAGTTGAAATCGTAACTGAGGAAAATGAACAGGTAGAAAAACAGATTGCAAATGTTGCGGATATTATGGAAAAGGTTATGACCGGTGCAGATGAAACTCTTGAAAACTGCAATACAAACTTAGAAAGTATTGCTAAGGTAGTAGCACTTATGGACAGTTTGAAAGAAGAAGCAAGCAAGTTAAAGAGTGAAGAATAAAAAATATAAGCGATTAATAGGGAAGAACATGAAAACGGTTCTTCCTTATTTTTTTATAATGCAACTAAAAATAACAAAAATCCAACTTTTTTGGGAAGTATGATTGGTAGACTTTATGTAATAAAATGTTACACTTGTAAGAAAAAGAGGAGAAAAATATGTTAAAGGATAATTTAATCGTGTTAAGAAATACATTGGGACTTTCACAAGAGGAAGTAGCAGAAAGGGTTGGGATTTCCAGACAGGCCTATGCTAAATGGGAAAAGGGGGATTGAGATATAATAGTGACAAGCTTAAGAAAGCCTTATAAATAGGGCGTT
>CAZMND010000090.1:0-8547 GCA_964567585.1 uncultured Lachnospiraceae bacterium | reverse complement strand
TACAAAAATCAAAACCCCTTCTTCTTAAAATGTCCTTGACAAGGGGTACACTTTACTTAGAAGTGAGCGAGGCGGAAACTATTGTTAAAATAATGGAAAAGTTCTCCGTATCCGAAGAAGAAGCTAAAGGGTATGTTAAGAAGTACTGGTAATGCTTTTTCTTGTATTTCCGTAACTTTTGTAGTAAAATTTTTGTATAAACCATTATTTGTATAGGAGGTATTTGGCAATGGGTAAGTTTGTAGTTCGTAAAACGAACACAGGGGTTAAATTTGATTTAAAAGCAGGCAACGGACAGGTTATTGCAACTTCTGAAGTTTATAATTCAGATGCGGCTTGTAAAAATGGTATTGAAAGCGTAAAGAAAAATGCTCCGGTGGCAGCAGTGGAAAATCAGACAGTTGAAGGTTATGCAACAGAGAAGAATCCAAAGTTTGAAATTTATGCTGACAAAGCGGGTGAATTCCGTTTCAGATTGAAAGCAACTAATGGACAGGTTATTGCAGTAAGTGAAGGATATACAACCCTTGCTAATTGTGAAAATGGTGTAGAATCTGTTAAGAAAAATGCTCCGGACGCAGAAATTGTAGAAGAATAAAATAAGGTGTATGAAATGAAAAGTCCTTTGCCTTTTGGCAGAGGACTTTTTGTGATATAATCTTTTTTACAAACATTATTTTAGGAGCGTACAATGTTCAATATACAGGAAGAATTGAAAAAACTACCGGATAAACCCGGAGTCTATATTATGCATGGACAGTCGGATGAAATTATATATGTGGGAAAAGCTATTGTATTAAGAAACCGTGTGCGTTCTTATTTTAGGGAGAGCACGGTCAAAAGCCCCAAAATTCAAAAGATGGTGTCACAGATTACCCGATTTGAGTATATCGTGACAGATTCGGAGCTGGAAGCTCTTGTCTTGGAAAATAACCTGATTAAGGAACACAATCCCAAGTATAATACGATGCTAAAGGATGATAAGACTTATCCGTATATCAAGGTGACATTGGGAGAAGAGTACCCAAGAGTTATGTTTTCCCGTGAGATGAAAAAAGATAAATCCAGATATTTTGGACCATACACATCCATGGCAGCGGTAAAGGATGTGGTGGAACTGATTAATAAATTGTTTGGCCTTCGGACTTGCCGTAAAAATCTGCCGAGAGATTTTGGAAAGGACAGGCCGTGTCTTCAGTATCATATGAAGCAGTGTATGGCACCTTGTACCGGCAATGTACCTAAGGAAGAATATAGAGAACAGGTACAAAGAGCATTGGATTTTTTGAATGGAGAATATAATGCAGAACTAAAACGGCTTAAAGAGAAGATGACAGAAGCGTCAGAAAATTTAGAATTTGAAGAGGCAATACGATACCGTGATTTATATGCCAGTGTGAAAAGAATTTCCGAACGTCAGAAGATTACGGATAGTGACGGTGAAGATAAAGATATTATTGCAATGGCGAAGGACAATGAAGACGCTATTGTGCAGGTGTTCTTTGTGCGAGGAGGAAAACTTATCGGGCGGGAACATTTCTATATGACAAAAGTGTCAGAATGCTCCAATGCAGAAGTTTTGTCTGATTTTGTGAAGCAATATTACTCCGGAACGCCTTTTATTCCGAAAGAGCTTCTTTTGCAGGAGGAAATAGAGGATAAAGAGGCCATAGAAAGTTATGTTTCCATGAAACGTGGCGGGAAGGTGAAAATTTCTATTCCTAAAAAGGGCAAAAAGGAAAAGCTGGTAGAATTGGCGGCCCAAAATGCAGAACTTGTGTTAAGTAAGGACAGGGAAAAGATAAAGCGTGAAGAAGGCAGAACTATTGGTGCCGTAAAGGAAATAGGCAAATGGCTTGCACTGGAGTCTATTGTGCGTATGGAGGCATATGATATATCCAATACAAACGGTTTTGAAAATGTAGGTTCCATGGTGGTATATGAAAAAGGAAAACCGAAGCGTAGCGACTATCGTAAGTTTAAGATTAAAACGGTGGCGGGACCTGATGATTATGCGTGTATGCATGAGGTTTTGACCAGAAGATTTGTCCATGGTCTTGAAGAGGCAAAAGAACTGGAAGATAAAAATATGCAGACTGAGTTTGGTAGTTTTACCAAGTTTCCGGACCTTATTCTGATGGATGGTGGTAGGGGACAGGTAAATATTGCACTTCAGGTACTTGGTGAACTGGGACTAGATATTCCCGTTTGCGGAATGGTAAAGGATGATAATCACAGAACCAGAGGGTTATACTACAACAATGTGGAAATTCCGATTGATACAGGTTCGGAGGGATTTAAACTGATTACCAGAATTCAGGATGAGGCCCACAGATTTGCTATTGAATATCATCGTTCCCTGCGTGGGAAAAAGCAGGTAGATTCTGTTCTTGACAAAATTCCGGGAGTTGGCCCGGTAAGGCGCAAGGCACTTATGCGTCATTTTAAATCCATTGATGAAATAAAAAATGCAACTGTGGAGATGCTCTGTGAAATTCCGGAAATTCCGGAAAGCGCAGCAGAAGAAATTTATGCTTTTTTCCATAAATAAATTGAGAGAATTATAACGTTATGTTATAATACACAAATAAATGTAATTTAAATTTTTATATTCTTAGGAGAAGACAATGGCAAGTTTAAGTTTACAAAAAATCATTGATAAGATGAAACTTGAAAACCTTACTCCGGAACTGGATATCAGTAAGGTGAAGGTTACCCAGCCGGATATTAACAGACCGGCGCTTCAGTTGGCGGGTTATTTCCAGCATTTTGAAAAGTCCAGATTGCAGATTATCGGTTTTGTGGAATACAGTTATATGATTTCCCTTCCGGATGACAGGAAGCGTGAGATTTATTCCGAACTTTTGTCAGGAGATATTCCGGGCATTGTATTTTGCAGGGAATTGAAACCGGACCCGATATTTAAGGAAATTGCAATCCAGAATAATGTGCCGCTTTTGATGACAAGAAAAGCGACATCTACCTTTATGGCTGAAATTATCAGATGGATGAATGTTAAACTTGCACCTTGTATTTCCATTCATGGTGTTTTGGTAGATATTTACGGTGAAGGTGTTTTGATTACGGGTGAAAGCGGTATCGGTAAATCAGAGGCTGCGCTGGAGCTTGTAAAGAGAGGTCATCGTCTGGTTACGGATGATGTGGTAGAAATCAGAAAGGTCAGTGAGGAGACCATTATCGGTACAGCGCCGGATATTACTAAGCACTTTATTGAACTTCGTGGTATCGGTATCGTAGATATTAAGACTATGTTCGGTGTATCCAGTGTTAAGGAAAGTCAGAGTATTGACCTTGTTATCAAGCTGGAAGACTGGAGCAAGGATAAAGAATACGACAGACTTGGTCTGGAAGAAGAGTATACGGAATATCTTGGAAACAGGGTAGTTTGCCACAGTATTCCTATTAGACCCGGACGAAACCTTGCCATTATTTGTGAATCGGCAGCAGTTAACCACCGTCAGAAAAAGATGGGTTACAATGCTGCTCAGGAATTATATACACGTGTTCAGAATTCACTGGCGCGCAGAAGAGAAGAAGAAGAGGAATAGGAATAGTAGGAGGATATAGTTATGAAATATGTATTTGGTGTGGATATCGGCGGAACAACCGTAAAATTAGGATTTTTTGACACAGAAGGCAACATTCTTGAAAAATGGGAAATTCCTACAAGAAAAGACCTTGGCGGAAAATTTATTTTACCTGATATTGCGGAATCCATTACAGATAAATTATTGGAAAAAGGCATTACAAAAGAAGAAGTTGTCGGCGTTGGTGTAGGTGTGCCGGGACCGGTTGACGCAGACGGCGTTGTATTTAAAGCAGTAAACCTTGGCTGGGATATTTTCAGCGTAAGCAATACATTGGGCGATTTAATTAACCTGCCTGTAAAAGCAGGTAATGACGCAAATGTTGCAGCTCTTGGCGAAATGTGGAAGGGCGGCGGAAAAGGTCATGATGATTTAGTTGCAGTAACACTTGGTACAGGTGTTGGCGGCGGTATTATTGTTCAGGGCAAGCTTCTTGCCGGCGCTACAGGTGCAGGCGGTGAAATCGGACACATCCACGTAGAAGACAACGAAACAGACAGATGTGGTTGTGGCAAACAGGGTTGTCTTGAACAGTATGGTTCAGCAACAGGTCTTGTTCGTATTGCAAACAGAATTTTGGCAGCTACAGATGAAGCCAGCATTTTAAGAGATGGCGAAATTTCAGCTAAATCTATTTGTGATGCGGCAAAAGCAAAAGATGCAGTAGCAATTAAGGTTATGGAACAGTTTGGTGCATACCTTGGAAGAGGTCTTGCGTCTATTGCCTGTGTAGTAAACACGGAAATCTTTGTTATCGGCGGTGGTGTTTCAAAGGCTGGCGAAATGCTCTTTGATTACATCAGACCACACTATGAAAAATATGTGTTCCACGGCAGCAAAAATACGAAATTTGCTCTTGCAACACTTGGCAACGATGCCGGAATCGTTGGCGCAGCAAGATTGGTTTTGGAACAGGATTAATTTTGTAACATAAAATATGGAGTATTTGAGAATGGGAATTATAGAACGCATCAGTCAGTTTGTTCCTAAAGAAAATATATCAGAAAAAGAACTTATGAGCAGGCACACCACCTTTAAAGTAGGTGGTCCCTGCTCTGTCCTTGTAAAAATAGATGAAGTAAAACAGTTACAAAAACTTCTCCCATTTTTGATCGAGGAAAAGATTCCGTATTTTTTCCTTGGTAACGGAAGTAATCTACTTGTAAGCGACAAAGGATATGAAGGTGTTGTTATTACCTATGCGCAGGCTCTTTCGAATGATGTGAAGGTCGATGGTGACCGAATTGCGGCAGGAGGCGGTGTACTTTTATCCAAGGTGGCTAAAAAGGCTTTGGATGAAGGCCTTACAGGCTTTGAGTTCGCAGCCGGAATTCCGGGTACAGTGGGTGGCGCTATGGTTATGAATGCCGGCGCTTACGATGGAGAGATGAAACAGGTTGTGGAAAGCGTGGAAGTGGTAGATACAAAAGGCGACTTACGCATTTTATCTTGCAAGGAAATGGAATTCGGGTATCGGACCAGCATCTTGAAAAGAGAGCCGTTTATTGTGACAAAGGTAACCTTTAGATTGGTAAAAGGTGACAAGAATGTTATAAAAGAAAAAATGGACGATTTGGCCGGGAGACGTAGGGAAAAACAACCTCTTGAATATCCGAGTGCAGGAAGTACATTTAAAAGACCGGAAGGACATTTTGCAGGCAAGCTCATTATGGATGCGGGACTTCGTGGTTATCAGGTGGGCGGTGCAAAGGTATCGGATAAGCATTGCGGATTTGTTGTAAATGCGGGCGGTGCCACAGCAGATGATGTCCATCGTTTAATGGAAGATGTAATAAAGAAAGTGCAGGAAGAATTTCAGGTAACCTTAGAACCTGAGGTTATCAGATTGGGTGAATTTAAGTAATATGAGATTTGTAATTATAACCGGTATGAGCGGTGGTGGAAAAAGAACCGCGTTAAAAATGCTTGAGGACGAAGGTTTTTACTGTGTGGACAACCTGCCGGTAGACCTTTTGGATAAATTTGTGGAAATCATCAGTAGTCCCGGAAGTGAACACGAGCATGTGGCACTGGGGCTTGATGTGCGTTCCACACAGAAGTTTGATGATGTTCAGGAGGCGCTTCATAAGCTTAAGGAAGAAGGAAATAACTTTGAAGTGCTTTTTATGGACTGTGACGAAGCGACTCTGGTTCGAAGATACAAGGAGAGCCGCAGAATGCATCCACTGTCGCCGGAAGGCAGAGTGGAGGATGGTATCAAAAAAGAACGTAAAATTTTAAAAACCACGAGAGAAAAGGCTGATTACGTTATTGATACCTCAAATTTGCTCACTCGCGATTTAAAAACAGAATTAAACAGAATATTTATACAGAACAAAGAATATAATAGTTTAATGGTAAACATTGTATCATTTGGGTTCAAAAACGGTATTCCGCAGGATGCGGACCTGATTTTTGATGTGCGATTTTTGCCAAATCCTTTCTATATAGAAGAGCTGAAAGAAAAAACGGGAAATGATGTGGAAGTACAGGAGTATGTAAAAAGCTTCAAGGAAACTACGGAATTTATGGAAAAACTTACCGATATGATTAAATTTTTGATTCCAAACTATGTGAAAGAAGGAAAACATCAGCTTATTATCGGTATAGGATGTACAGGCGGACAACACAGAAGTGTTACGCTGGCAAATGAACTTTACAGACAATTGTTGGACAAGGGCAGTTATGGGCTGAAAATTACCCATAGAGATGCGAAAAAAGGAGTGTAGGTATGTCTTTTTCCGGACAGGTAAAAGAAGAACTTGCTAAGTGCATGGTAAGTGGAAAACATTGCCAATTTTCGGAATTGTTGGCGATAAAAACCTATTCCACAAGGAAGATTGAGGAAGAAGAAGCGGCTAAATGGGCCGAATTTCCTAATGAAAATGAATTAAGTATCAGAAAGTTCTTTACATTATCGAAGAAAACCGATAATATAAGGAAAGAAATTATGGCTTTGACTGATATAAAACGGTCGTGTTGCAAGCGTGCATTTCTTAGGGGCGCATTTTTATGTGTGGGAAGTATCAGTGACCCTGAGAAGAGTAACCACTTAGAATTTGTGTGTACAAGCGAAGAAATGGCGGATTTACTGATAGAATATATGGCAGAATTTGAAATTGTTGCAAAAACAATTAGACGAAAGAAACATTTTGTTGTATATTTGAAGGACGGAGAAGAAATCGTCAATCTATTGAATGTTATGGGTGCACACGTATCTTTGATGGAATTTGAGAATCAGAGAATCTTGAAAGAGATAAGTAATTCTGTTAACAGGCGTGTGAATTGTGAAACTGCCAATATTGCAAAGACAGTGAACGCAGCGACAAAGCAGGTAGAAGATATTATCTTAATAAGGGATACAAGTGGCTTCGGGGGACTGCCACAGAATTTGCGCGAAATGGCGCAGGTGAGAATTGATTATCCGGAAGCGAGTCTTAAGGAACTGGGGAGTTATTTGGACCCACCGGTAGGAAAATCAGGAGTTAACCACAGACTTAGAAGGTTGAGCGAGATTGCAGACAAATTGCGCTCGTAAAGAGAGGAGATATGAAATGATTACTAAGAAAGTAGAAATTCAATTGGCAAATGGTTTGGAAGCCAGACCGGTTGCGATGTTAGTTCAGGTAGCAAGCCAGCATGATAGTACAATTTACATACAGTCAGCAGGAAAAAGAGTGAATGCTAAAAGTATTATGGGTATGATGACTTTAGGACTTGCAAATGGTGAAAGTGTTGAAGTAATTGCAGAAGGCGCTGATGAGGAAGCAGCTGTTGCAAGTATTGAAAGCTTTTTAGGCGGACCACAGTAAATCTATTACGAAAGAAATTGGGAGAACATCACACACAGGGGGTGTTCTCTTTTAGTTTTTTGTAGGAGGCGTAAAAATGTCAAAAAGGGATATGCTGTTTATATATAATCCGAAAGCGGGTAAAGCGCAGATTCGAAATCATCTGGTAGATATTCTTGATATTTTTGTAAAGGGCGGATATGAGGTTACGGTATATCCGACACAGGCCAGAGGCGATGCGATTAAGAAAACCCAAAAAAAGAAAGATAAATATGACATCGTGGTATGTAGCGGTGGAGATGGTACGCTGGATGAGGTTTTTACCGGAATGATGCAGAGCAAAAAGAAGGTTCCAATCGGATATATTCCGGCGGGAAGTACCAATGATTTTGCCGTGAGTATGAATCTTTCCAAAAATATGGTACAAGCCGCAGAGGACGTTGTGGACGGAGAAACTTTTTCTGTGGATGTGGGTATGTTTAATGACGATGTGTTTGCATATATTGCGGCATTCGGACTATTTACGGAAGTAACGTATGAGACAGACCAGCAGATTAAAAATGTTCTCGGACATGTGGCGTATTTGCTTGAAGGAATGAAACGTCTGGCAACTATAAAAACGTATAAATTAAAAGTGATGGTAGGAGAAGAGGTCATAGAAGATGAGTTCCTTTTTGGAATGATTACGAATTCTCATTCCGTAGGTGGTTTCCAGAGAATTACGGGAAATAACGTGGAACTGGATGATGGAGAGTTCGAAGTTACTTTGATTAAGAAACCGCAGAATCCGATTGAACTTAACCGTGTTATGGCGGCCCTTGTTGACAGGGACATTGATGCGGAATGTATGTACTGTTTTAAGGCAAGTGAAGTGCGTATTGAGTCGGAAGAAGAGGTGGCATGGACACTGGATGGAGAGTTCGGAGGCAGCCATAAGGAAGTAACTGTCAAGAACTTGCATAAATCTCTTGAAATTCGTGTACCACATAGAGTATAATAAAGAACGATGTAAAATATTGTAATTTAATTTACGGAGGTAAAATAAAATGTTAGTTTCAGCAAAAGAAATGCTTGACAAAGCAAAAGCAGGCCACTATGCAGTTGGTCAGTTCAACATCAACAACCTTGAATGGACAAAGGCTATCCTT
>CAZMND010000089.1:0-8621 GCA_964567585.1 uncultured Lachnospiraceae bacterium | reverse complement strand
ATATGGAGTTGTCTAACCGTTTGGCATAAACAGCTTGAACCCGTGCGAGGGGTGTACTTTTTCTGGATGAATTGCCGGAATTTAAGAGGGGTGTTTTAGATGCTATGCGACAACCTTTGGAGGCGGGAAAAATCGTATTTTTAAGAAATGGATTTACATATACATTTCCGACGGATGTAATGCTTGTAGCGGCTATGAATCCATGTCCCTGCGGGTATTATCCGGATAAAAACAAGTGCCTATGTATGCCTTATCAGGTGCAAAAATACTTAGGACACATTTCGGGACCTATTCTTGACAGGATAGATGTTGTAGCAGAAACTACGGCGGTGAAAAAGTTGGGGGATGAAAAATCAGGAAAAGAACCGGGCATAACGGGGAGGGAGATGAAAAAACAGGTCGTTTTGGCAAGAGAAATACAAAAGGAACGTTACAGGGAGAGATTTGGTGCTAAGGAAGGCAGATGGAACGGAAATTTGACGGACAAAGATATTGAAAAAATTTGTATTATGAATCAGGAAGCGAAAAAACTTTTGGAAAGACTTGCGGAAAAGTATTCTTTGTCAGGAAGAGCCTATTATAGTTTGCTGAAGGTTGCAAGAACCATTGCTGATTTGGAAAACTGCGAAAAAATTAAGGAAAAGCATTTGGCAGAAGCAACAGGATACAGAATGGGATTTGAGAGGTATTTTCATGGATAAAAAAGTGTATGATTATTGGCTTTATAGTCAGGGTACAATTGGCAGAAAAACATTATTAAAATTAAAAGAGAATGGTTTTGACGGCTTCTTTTTATATCATTGTAAGGAGAGTGAAATCCCTTCTTTTTTGGGAGAAAAACAAAAAACTTCTATTATAAAGGGAAAAGCAAAAAAGCAGGAGATATTATACCGGGATTTTGAAAAGGTAAAAAAAGACGGTATTTTTATGACTGTTTTTGGAGATGCTGATTATCCTAAGAAGCTTTATAAAATTCCCGATGCGCCGGCTGTTATTTTTTATAAAGGAAAACTGCCAAAAGAGGAGAAAAGGTCCATAGCCATTATAGGGGCGAGAAACTGTTCGCAGTATGGAAAAGTTGTAGCAGAGGAGTTTGCATCCTTTTTTGCCCAAAACGGCATAGGTATTGTGAGCGGAATGGCCGCAGGAGTGGATGGATATGCTCAAAGGGCTGCGTTAAATAATAATGGTTTTTCAGTGGGAGTTTTGGGCAGCGGTGTGAATGTGTGTTATCCGAAGGAGCATTTGGGGCTTTATAAGGATTTGGTACAAAAAGGGTGTGTTTTGTCGGAGTATCTTCCATATATAAATGCATCGGCCAATCTTTTTCCTCCAAGAAACCGTATCATCAGTGGCCTTTCTGATGCTTTGATTGTGGTGGAAGCAAAGGAAAAGAGCGGAACGCTGATTACGGTGGAAATGGCTCTTGAGCAGGGAAAGGATGTGTTTGTGGTGCCGGGGCGTATCACGGATGAATTAAGCAGAGGCTGTAACAAACTTTTGTGGGAAGGTGCCAATCCTGCCATTAGCCCGGAAAAAGTGTTGGAAAATTTATATGGCACCCACGCAGTCCGGGAGAAAATTTTGACAACAGATACGTATACACCTTTGCAAAAGCAAATTTTGTCCTTCTTGGATGTGACACCTATGCATATAAATGTATTGCAGGAAAAGATGGGACTTCCTATCGATGTTCTCTTGCAGGAACTATTGTTTATGAGCCTTAATGAAAGTGTGACGCAAGTGGGTAATAACTGGTATCAAAAGAATGTAAAACAGTTGTAAGACTTTATATACCTGATTATAAAAAAATCTGAAAATTTAAAAAATTTATGTTGCATTCAAAAAAAATATGGTGTATAGTGGGAAACGATTTATGCCATCGGGTAAAAAATAAATCGCACAAGAGGTATAGTAATGGCAAAATATTTAGTGATCGTGGAATCACCGGCAAAAGTGAAAACAATTAAAAAGTTTTTAGGTTCCAATTATGAAGTGGCGGCAAGTAACGGGCATGTCAGAGACTTGCCAAAAAGCCAGCTCGGAGTGGACGTTTCAAACGATTATGAACCCAAATATATCACCATTCGTGGAAAAGGTGATGTTTTGGCGACTCTTCGAAAAGAAGTAAAGAAAGCAGAAAAAATCTTTCTTGCAACGGACCCTGACCGTGAAGGTGAGGCAATTTCATATCATTTGATTGAAGCGTTAAAACTTCATAATAAGCCTGTTTATAGAATTACATTTAATGAAATTACAAAGACAGCTGTCAAAGAATCTCTTAAAAATCCGCGTGACATCGACCTGAATCTGGTAGATGCACAGCAGACAAGACGTGTTCTTGACAGAATGGTTGGTTATAAAATTTCACCTCTTTTGTGGGCAAAAATCAAGCGTGGTTTAAGTGCCGGAAGGGTACAGTCTGTGGCACTTCGTATTATTTGCGACAGAGAAGAAGAAATCAATGCTTTTATACCGGAAGAATATTGGACGTTGGATGCGCACTTTGACGTAAAGGGTGCGAAAAAACCTTTGATTGCCAAGTATCATGGCAATATTACTTCTAAAGAGCAGCTTGATAAAATCACAAAGGATTTGGAAGGGGCAACCTACATGGTCGGAGAAGTAAAAAAGGGAGAAAGAGTGAAAAAATCACCGCTTCCGTTTACTACCTCGACTCTGCAGCAGGAGGCCAGCAAGGTACTGAATTTTTCTACCCAGAAGACTATGCGTATTGCACAGCAGTTGTATGAAGGTGTGGATGTAAAAGGTCTTGGTACGGTTGGTCTTATCACATACCTTCGTACGGATTCTGTCCGTATTTCGGAGGAAGCTGAAAAATCTGCAAGAGAATATATCGAAGCTGCTTATGGTAGTGAGTATGCCAAAAATGATAACGGCGAAGTGAAAAATACAAAGAAGATTCAGGATGCTCATGAAGCAATCCGCCCTACGGATATTGCGAGAACACCGGTTATGGTAAAGGAGTCTTTGTCAAGGGACCAGTTCCGTTTATATCAGCTTATCTGGAAGCGCTTTGCGGCCAGTAGAATGAATCCTGCAAAATATGAAACGGTTTCCGTGAAAATTGAAGCGAATGGACACTATTTTACCGCTGCTTCTTCAAAACTTTGTTTCGAAGGTTTTATGAGCGTGTATGTGGAAGATGAAGAAAAAAATGAAACCAATGTACTTCTTGCGGAAATGACAAAGGATACAGTTCTTACACTGAATGAGACAGAGTCTAAACAGCACTTTACACAGCCACCGAGCCATTATACGGAGGCTTCTTTGGTACGTGCAATGGAAGAATTGGGTATCGGAAGACCAAGTACCTATGCACCTACCATTACAACCATTATTGCCAGAAGATATGTGACAAAGGAGAATAAGAACCTTTATGTGACAGAACTTGGTGAAGTGGTAAATGCTATGATGAAGGAAGCTTTTCCAAGTATTGTGGACGTAAACTTTACGGCTACTATGGAAACCTTGCTTGACGGGGTGGCAGAAGGGACAGTGCCTTGGAAAACTGTTGTTTCCAACTTCTATCCGGATCTTGCAGAAGCGGTAGAAGCTGCAGAAAAGGATATTGATGAAGTGAAAATAGCAGATGAAGTGTCGGATGAAGTATGCGATAACTGTGGCAGACAGATGGTCATTAAGTATGGACCTCACGGCAGATTTTTGGCATGTCCGGGATTCCCGGAATGTCGTTTTACTAAGCCATACTTTGAAAAAATCGGAATTGTATGTCCGAAATGTGGTAAAGACATTGTGCTTAAAAAGACCAAAAAGGGTAGAAAATACTATGGTTGTATCGGTAATCCGGAATGCGATTTTATGGTATGGCAGAAGCCCTCAGAGGTTAAGTGTGAAAAATGCGGTGCCATTATGCTTGAAAAGGGAAGCAAATTGGTCTGTTCCGATGATAATTGCGGGCATGTGATTGCAAAATAAGAAAACAGATTCTAGAAAGAGGATAAGATGAGTAGCGTACAGCTTTTAGATAAAACCAGAAAAATAGGAAAATTATTACACAACAATAATTCCAGCAAGGTTGTATTTGATGATATTTGCCGAGTACTCGGTGATATAATTGATTCCAATACACTTGTTATCAGTAAAAAAGGTAAAATTTTAGGTGTGGGCCGTAAAGAAAAGGCTTTAAATTTAGGTGATATGCTGGCTGAAAAAGTAGGTAATTTTATTGATCCTGAATTGAATGACCGCCTTCTTGGGATTTTGTCCACAAAGGAAAATGTGAATCTTATAACCTTGGGCTTTGATGCAGAAAAGGTAAAAGGACTTCAGGCGCTTATTACACCGATTGAAATTGCAGGTGAAAGACTGGGTACATTGTTCTTATACAGACAGAGTGAAATGTATTCCATTGATGATATTATTTTATGCGAGTACGGAACTACGGTTGTGGGACTTGAAATGCTTCGTGCCGTAAATGAGGAAAATGCGGAAGAAGTCAGAAAGGTAGCGGATGTCAAGTCTGCAATCAATACGCTTTCTGTTTCGGAAATGGATGCAATAGTGCACATTTTTGAAGAGTTAAACGGTATGGAGGGAGTTCTGGTAGCAAGCAAGATTGCGGACCGTGTGGGAATCACCCGTTCGGTTATTGTAAATGCACTCAGAAAATTTGAAAGTGCCGGTGTTATTGTATCAAAATCCTCAGGTATGAAAGGAACTTATATAAAAGTTGTGAACGATGCAGTATACGAAGAAATTGAACGCCTGAAAAAATAGTGCCAAATACCTATTTCAAAATTAGGTAAAATATAGGATACTGTAAGTAGGAAATACTTTATGTAAATTAACTGAATAGAATGGATTTCGAATTTTTAAAAGGATTTATTGCCAGACGATAAGTCCTTTTTTTGTCTTTAGTTTACATAAAGAAAAAAGCGCACTATATTTTGTGGATAAAATCTGAAAAATGTTAAAAAACCACAATATAAAGAATTATTTTTGTGGAAAATCACAACTGATTTTGTGGCAAAATTACTTGTATTTTTAATGGAATAATTTATAATGTATATGGTGGGTTTATTATGGAAAGGAGTATGTGTATGATTAATTCCAATGCATTTGATTATATTAACGTTCTGGACAAGGCTGCTGATGCGGCATGGCTTCGTAACGAAGTAATAGCTAACAATATTGCCAATGCAGATACTCCGGGATATAAACGTCAGGATGTGGACTTTGAGTCCCAGCTGGAAAAGGCCCTTGGAAGAGCGGATGCGGACAATATGGACTCCAAAGTGGCTTCTTTAAGAAGCAGGGAACTGGAAGCAACCACTTATTCGGATTTTTCGGAATATGATTACAGGCTGGATGAGAACAATGTGGACATTCAGGTTGAAAACGTAAATCTTGCTAAGAATCAGTTGAAATATAACGGTCTGATGACCAGTGTCAGAATGGAATTCCAGAATCTGATTAATGCAATGAAGTAAGGAGGTAACCTATGAGTTTATTTTCATCATTTGATGTCAGTGCTTCAGGCTTGACAGCACAGCAATACAGAATGGACGTTATTGCGGAAAATATTGCCAATGCAAATACAACCAGAACAGAAGATGGTACTCCTTATGTCAGAAAGATGGTTACTTTTGAACAAAAGGGTACAGGAGCAAGCTTTCGAGATACTTTAACAAAGGCAAGAGAAGGCTATGTTGGCGGTGGCGTAAAAGTGACAAATGTCATTGAAGATAACGAAACGGAAATGGTTAAGGCGTACGACCCGTCACATCCGGATGCGGATGAAAACGGTTACGTGTGGTATCCGAATGTCAATATCGTTACGGAAATGACAGATTTAATTGATGCCAGCCGTTCATTTGAAGCCAATGCAACTGCTTTTAATGCAAGCAAGACAATGGCGCAGAAAGGGCTCGACATCATTCAGTAATACCTTGGGGAGATAATGTATGGATATTATGTCATTAAGAAACGTTTCTTCTGGACTTATGAAGGAAGCTGTTTCCAATTCCAATAAAATTGAAAAAAATGATAATCAGAATATGTTTGGAACGATGTTTCAGACAGCACTGGATAATATAAATACCACAAATCAGTATTTGTCAGATGCAGAGAATGCGGAAATCGCATTTGCACTTGGTGAAGTAGACAATACACATGACTTGACGATTGCGCTTCAGAAAGCATCTACAGCGTTACAATATACAATTGCGGTAAGAGATAAGTTTTTAGAAGCATATAAAGAGATTATGAATATGCAGATTTAACTTAAGGAGAGGGTCTCATGGAGGAAAGACTTAAGAAATTGCTCGACAGGATTTTAGAGTGGTGGAACAAATATACAAAAAAACAGCATACAATTATGATTATTATGGCGGTATCGGTAATTGTCGGTATTGTTATTATGGTTGCGGTTTTAAACCGTACACAGTATGAAATAATCAGGGTATGTGAAACGACGGCGGAAGCATCCGAAATCAAGACAATGCTTGATGAAGAAGGAATTCCGGTTTCGGTATCAACAGACGGTCTTACGATCAAAGTAGATGCCACACGTCTTTCAGATGCCAATTTGTTGCTTGGCGCAAACGGTTTTTCCGTTGTGGGATACAGCATTGACAATGTGACAAGTGGCGGATTCAGTACAACGGAAGCGGACAAGCAGAAACGTTATGTGGTTTATCTGGAAGCACAGTTGGAAGGAGATATTATGACATTGGATGCGATTAAGTCCGCCAATGTTATGCTTAATGTACCAAGTTCTACAGGTACTTTGATTGAGCAGAAGCAAGAAGCTTCCGCTATGGTTTTCCTTGAACTTAAGGAAGATTTTACTACAGATCAGGCAGCTTATCTTGCCAAAGCCATTGCTACGGCACTGGGAAATGATACAACAGAGAACATAACCATTATGGATACAAAGAGTAATCTTTTGTATTCGGGAGATGATACATATTCTGTTGTGGGAAATGCAAGTACACAACTTTCCGTAATGCAGCAGGTTGAAAATGCCAAGAAGACAGAAGTAAAAGAAATTCTTCTTGGAACAAATCTTTATGACAATATTTCTGTTGCGGCAAATGTAGTCGTGGATTTCAGTGAATCTTATGAGGCAAGTCACGAGTATGATGCACCGGATGGAAGAACCGAAGGTATGCTTTCACATGAAGAATTATACAATTCTGAAAATGAAAGCGGTGGTGGCGGTGTGCCGGGAACAAGCAGCAATGATGACAACGGTACATATGTATGGGATACTGGTGAAACAGCATCATCTTCCGTAGAAGAAATTATCAGAGATTATTTGCCAAATGAATATATGAAGGAAACAACCCATTATCCGGGTAGAGTTATTTATCAGGATTCGTCTGTTTCCGTAACAGCTATTGCTTATAATATCATCAATGAATCCGATGCGAAGAAAGCCGGACTTTTGGATGGTTTGTCATGGGAAGAATACAAACTGGCCAACAACCAGAGAACAAAGCTTGAAGTGGATCCGGAATTATATTCTGTAGTAGCGAATTCTACAGGCTTCCCGGAAGACAAGATTACAATTATGGCATATGAAGAAAACTGGTTTGTAGATAAAGAAGCTTTGAATGTATCTGCAAAGGATGTTGTTCAGGTTATTTTGATTATTCTTATCTTAGGCTTGCTTGCGTTTGTTGTTATCCGCAGTATGATGGTGGAAAAGAACAGAGTGGTGGAAGAGGAAATTTCGGTAGAGGATATATTACAGTCTACACCGGATTTGGAACTTCAGAATGTGGATATTGAGGCAAAATCTGAAGCCAGAAGAATGATTGAGAAATTTGTTGACGATAATCCGGAAGCAGTGGCCGGTTTATTGAAAACTTGGTTAAATCAGGAGTGGGGGGCATAATTTATGGCAAGAAATAGTTTTGATACTTCGCTATCAGGAGTACAAAAAGCGGCTGTTTTGCTTATTGTATTGGGCCCTGAACGTTCGGCTGAAATTTTTAAGCATTTGAAAGAAGAAGAAATAGAAGAGCTTACACTGGAAATCGCAAATACGCGAAGTGTGTCTCCTTCTGTAAAAGATAGTGTTATCAATGAGTTTTACGAAGTATGTCTTGCACAGCAGTATATTGCGGAAGGTGGTATCAACTACGCCAAGGAATTGCTTGAAAAGGCTTACGGCGAAGAAAAGGCTTTGGACGTTATCGGTCGTCTGACTGCGTCACTTCAGGTAAAACCATTCGAATTCGTAAGAAAAACGGATGCTTCACAGTTACTCAACTTTATTGTGGACGAGCATCCGCAGACAATTGCGCTTGTATTGTCTTACTTGACAACACAGCAGTCTGCAATGATTATTGCGGCATTGCCGCCTGACAGACAGGCCGATGTAGCAAGACGTATTGCGGTAATGGACAGAACGAGTCCTGACGTTATTAAGGAAGTTGAAAAGGTATTGGAAACAAAACTGGCTTCCCTCGTAAACCAGGATTACACAATTATCGGTGGTGTAGATGCGGTTGTAGATATCTTAAATACAGTAGACCGAGGTACAGAAAAGCACATTATGGAAACTTTGGAAATCGACGAACCGGAATTGGCAGACGAAATCAGAAAGAAGATGTTCGTATTCGAGGATA
>CAZMND010000088.1:0-8628 GCA_964567585.1 uncultured Lachnospiraceae bacterium | reverse complement strand
TATACAGGTCAGTGAAGGGGAAGTTCTTTTTGACCATTATATGGCAATGAATCCGGGGTATGTAGAGGAAGAAATTACGGGTATTCCGACATTCGAACCATCCTTCCATTTACCTGCTCTCTGGATTACGGAAAGTCAGAGAGAAAGAGCGGAAAGTATGGGGTATACCGTAGTTGATCCGCCATCCATTATTGCAACACATCTGACGGAAATTATCCGCCAGCACATTGCAGAACTTTTGACAAGACAGGATGTACAGCATCTTGTGGACAATATGAAAGAAAGCAATCCTTCCCTTGTGGACGAACTGGTTCCAAAGATGTTAAGTCTTGGCGAAATTCAGAAGGTATTGCAGAATCTGTTAAAAGAAGGTATTTCCATCAGGGATTTACTTACTGTTTTTGAAACACTGGCAGATTATGCGCAGACTACAAGAGATACGGATATTTTAACGGAATATGTAAGACAAAGTTTAAAACGTGCCATTTCCAACAGATATTTTCCGCCAAATGAAACGACCAGTGTTATTACGCTGGACCCGAAATTGGAAAAGGAGATTATGGCAAGTGTAAAACAGACGGAACAGGGGTCTTATCTTACATTGGATCCGGATAAAACCAAGGCGATTATGGCAGCTGTCGGAAAGGAATCCCAGAAGCTTGAAAATCTTGGAAAGAATGCTATTATTGTAACTTCTCCGATTGTGAGAACGTACTTTAAACGTCTGACAGAAGACTATTATAAGGATTTAATCGTAATATCGTACAACGAAATTGAATCCAATGTTGAATTACAATCTGTAGGGATGGTGACAGCCTAATGATTATTAAGAAATTTCAGGGAAAAACAGAAGCAGATGCTACGGAACAGGCAAAAAAAGAATTAGGGCCAAACGTTGTGATTATGAATGTAAAAAATGTGAAAAGAAAAGGGCTTTTTGCATTTCTCAAACCGCAGATGGTGGAAGTGACAGCTGCAGTAGAAGAGGAAAACGAACGTGTGGCATATGCAAAAAAGGAAGAAAAGGTAGAAAAGGCAGAAATTGAAGAAAGTGTTCCGGTACCTGTAAATAAAGCCCAACCTATTTTTTCAGAAGAAACAATCAGACAGTTTGAACTTTCGGCATCAGCAAAGGTTAAGGATACAGACAAGAGCGAAAATGCCGAAACAAGAGCGATTGAAGAAAAATTAGATAATCTGCAGAATCTGTTGGAACAGAAACTTCAGGTGAAAGAAGTGGAAACTGTACAGCCGGAAAGCACAACGAACGAAAAAAGTGCAGAATTAATCAAGTTTGAAAAATTATTATACAATAAGATGATTGAAAATGAAGTAAAAGAGACATATGCCAATCAGATTATTGAAGAAATGGAAAAAAATATAAAGCCAAATATGCCGTTTGATCAGGCACTCGCCAATATCTATCAGAAGATGATATTGAAATTTGGAAAGCCTGAAATCATTACACCGGCAAAATCGGGGCCTAAAACCGTATTTTTTATCGGACCGACAGGTGTTGGTAAAACTACTACGATTGCAAAGATTGCTTCGAAGTTTAGCGTAGAAGGCAAAAAGAAGGTGGCACTTTTAACAACGGATACATACCGTATTGCAGCGGCAGAACAGCTTCGTACATATGCCGATATTTTGGAAGTACCGTTCAGGGTTATTTACACAGTTGAAGAACTTCAAAGTTCCTTAAGGGATTTTCAAGGCTACGATTATATTTTTGTGGATACGGCAGGTCATTCCCACAAAAATGAAACACAGAAGGCGAATATGAATGAGTTCATTCATGCGGTGGATGGTATGGTTGAAAAAGAAGCATATCTTGTTTTGAGTGCTACAACTAAGTATCGCGATTTATTGAGCATTGCGGACAGTTATTCGGAAATGACAGAGTATAAATTGATTTTTACAAAACTGGATGAAACGATTACATTGGGTAATTTGCTCAATTTAAAATTATATACAGGAGCACCGTTGTCGTACGTAACCTGTGGACAGAATGTTCCGGATGATATAGAACAGTTTAATCCGCAAAAAACCGTAAAGCTGTTATTAGGCGGAAAATCTAAGTAGGAGGCGGGTTATGGATCAGGCAGAACAGTTAAGAAACATTATTAAAGCCAATAATGCAATGAGCCAGCCGATGGGGAATATACCGAAAAGACCCTTAGCCAGAATTATCACTGTAACAAGTGGTAAGGGTGGCGTTGGCAAATCAAATACTGCTATTAATCTCGCTATCCAGTTTAGAAAAATGGGGCAGAAGGTTATTATTCTGGATGCGGACTTTGGTCTTGCAAATATTGAAATTATGTTTGGAGCAGTGCCGAAACATAATTTATGTGATTTGATTTATCAGGGAAAAAATATTCGTGAGATTATTACCTGGGGACCTATGGACGTAGGCTTTATTTCAGGCGGTTCGGGAATTGCCGGAATGTCAAATTTGAGTCGCGAATATCTTGTATATATCATTAAAAATCTGGCAGAACTCGATGCCATTGCGGATGTGATAATTGTAGATACGGGAGCCGGAATTTCCGAGGCGGTATTGGAATTTTTGGTAGCCAGCGGAGAAATTTTATTGGTAACAACACCGGAACCGACATCTATTACAGACTCATATTCGTTGTTAAAGGCATTGAACCGACATCCGAGATTTTCAAACGAATATTCAAAGATAAAGGTAATTGCAAACAGGGTAGACAGTCAGGAAGAAGGGAAGCTTCTGTATTCAAAATTGAGTACGGTAGTAAGCAGATATTTGAAGCTTCCGTTGGACTTCCTTGGTTCGGTACCACAGGATAAGCAGTTGACAAAGGCAGTTATGCAACAGATGCCGGTTTCACTTCAAAATCCGGGAGCAGCATCCAGTGTGGCGTATCAGAAGATTGCAGAAGCACTTATGAATAAAGAAACAAATCAGATGGTGCCCAAGAGAGGTATGGCGGCATTTTTCTCACATATTGTAACAGGTAAAAAATAATCAGGAAGGATAAACGATATGTTGTCTAGAATTATTAAACCGGGTGACCGCATAGAACTCCGTTCGGTGGAAAAAAAAGGAAGCCGATCAGAAGATAAGGCGGTAGCAACTAAAACATATATCAGCCAGGTACAAAGTATACTTTCAGAGGAACGTTTGGAAATTGTGATGCCTATGGAAGGAACCAAAATTGTTCTTTTACCTGTAGATGCGGTATTTGATATGTGTCTGACTACCTTCAGTGGATTATATCAGTGTTTTGTAAGAATCATTGACAGATATAAAAGTAATAACGTGTATATCCTGGCGGTAGAACTCACATCCAATTTGAGAAGATCTCAAAGAAGAGAATATTATCGATTCAGTTGTGCTTTGGAAATGAAGTCCAGGGAATTGAGCGAAGAAGAAATTAAAGTAGTGGACACGGTTGATGAATACCTGATTCCGGGATTGCCATTAAAACAAAGCGTTATTGTGGATATCAGCGGTGGTGGTCTGAGATTTTTATCCAATCAATTATATGCACCGGAAAGCTTGATATATATCAATTATCGTCTTATGATTAAAGATAAAGTAAAAGATTACAATGTTGTAGGCAAAGTACTTGCATCAAGACCAAGCGAGAAAAGAAAAGGTGTATTTGAGCATCGTGTACAGTATATCAATATGGGAAATGATGATAGGGAAGAAATAATCAGATATATATTTGAGGAAGAGCGTAAACATAGAAGCAATAAAAAGTAAAATTAATAATATTTTGACAAAATAACCAAAAAAATAAGCAAAAATCTATATTAATTGGAGAAAAAAATGAAAAAAATACTTATTGTAGATGACTCTGCACTCATGAGAAGAGTGTATTATGATATAATTGAGAGCGATAAGAGATTTCAGGTAGAGAATTTTGCAAAAGACGGTGTAGAAGCGTTAGAATTCTTAAGAAAGAAGAAATATGATGCAGTAATTCTGGACGTAAATATGCCGAATATGAATGGTATTCAGTTGCTTAGGGAAATGAAAACGGAGGGTATTGGTGCCAAAGTAATTATGTCCAGCACGGATACCACACATGGTGCAAAAGTCACGTTAGATGCTTTGGAATTAGGCGCTATTGATTTTATGCATAAACCGGAACGTTCCTATCTTTGCAAAAAGGAAGAATTTCATAATGAGTTTCTTAAAAAATTGCAAACGGTATGTGAAAGTAAACCGGTTACAAATGAAGTAAAAGCACCTGCCCAAATGCAGCAACAGAAAGCGGAAGACAAAGCAATTATCGAATATGCAAAAAGGCATAAAGGTTCAGGCAAACAGATAATTGCAATTGCCAGTTCCACGGGCGGTCCCAAGGCACTCCAATCAGTGATACCAAGAATACCTAAGAATATCAATGCACCGGTATTGATTGTTCAACATATGCCTGTAGGGTTTACGGCTACTTTGGCAGAACGACTGAATAATATGTCGGAAATTACGGTTAAAGAAGCAGCCGAAGGTGATGAAGTGTTGAATGGTTATGCATATTTGTCAATGGGTGGTAAACATCTGAAGGTTATACAAAAGGATGGTAAAAATTACATTCATTATTCGGATGAGCCGACAAGAGAAGGTGTAAAGCCATGCGCCAACTATATGTATGAATCATTAATTGATTGTGATTATGATAATGTGGTATGTGTAGTTATGACAGGTATGGGAGCAGATGGTACAGAAGGTATTCAGAATCTTAAAACCAAGAAAAAAATTCATGTAATTACACAAGAAAAAGACACATGTGCTGTATACGGTATGCCAAAGAGTGTTGATCAGGAAGGGTTATCAAATCAAAAGGTGGCATTGGACAAAATAGCACAGGAAGTAATCTTAGCTGTGGGGGTAAAGTAAAATGGATGTAAGTCAATATTTAGAGATTTTCATTGATGAAACAAAAGAACATGTACAGAATTTGAATTCACAGATTTTGGAATTGGAGCAGGATCCGGAAAATAGTGATGTTGTTAACGAGATTTTCCGTGCAGCACATTCATTAAAGGGTATGGCCGGAACTATGGGCTTTAAGAGAATGCAGGCCTTAACACATGATATGGAAAACGTATTCTCAGAAGTTCGTAACGGCAGCATTAAAGTAAATGCCAGCATAATCGATGTTGTATTCCAGTGCCTTGATGCTTTGGAAGAATATTTAGCAAATATTCAGGAAAGCGCAGACGAAGGAACCAACGATAATGAACCAATTATCAAAGAATTGAATAATATTTTAAAAGGCGGTGGCGGGGCAGCACCTGCAGCTGAAACTAAGAAAGAAGAGAAAAAGGCTGACGCTCCGACAGGAGAAGACGGAAGAAAATGGCTTTTAATCAACTTAGACTCATCACAGAGCAATGTTATTGTGAAGGCAAAGCAAGAGGGCTTGAATGTATACGGTATTACGGTTAAAGTGCAGGAATCCTGTATCTTAAAAGCAGCCCGTGCATTCCTTGTATTTAAAGCATTGGAAGAAGTAGGTGAAGTTATTGTTTCCAGTCCTTCAGCACAGGATATTGAAGATGAACGTTTTGAGTTGGATTTCAGTGTGGTTATTATCACAGAAAAGAGCCTTGAAGATGTTATTGCAGCTGCAGAAAATGTATCTGAAATTGAAAAGGTACTTGGTGCGCCAATCGAAGATTCTGCATTACATCCGGATAAACCTGTAGAAACAGCACAGACATCAGCTGTTCAGGTGAAAGAAGTAGAAAAGGCCCAGCCGGATAAGAAAGCCGGAGAAAAGAAAGCGGTAGGTAAACCTATCGTAAACAGAACAGTACGTGTAGATATCGAAAAATTAGACGTACTTATGAACCTCGTAAGCGAATTAATTATTGCCAAGAACTCTTTGGTTTCTGCATCAGGTGTTGAAAACAAAGGTCATTCGGCATTTAATGAACATATTGAATATTTGGAAAGCGTTACAACTAACTTACATGAATCTGTAATGAAGGTTCGAATGGTTCCGATTGAAAGTGTTGTTACAAAATTCCCACGTATGATTCGTGACTTGTCTAAGAAATTGAACAAGAAAATGGAATTGTATATGACTGGTGAAGAAACAGAACTTGACAGAACAGTGGTAGATGAAATCGGCGATCCTCTTATGCACTTACTCCGTAACTCTGCTGACCATGGTTTGGAATCAACAGAAGAACGTATTAAGAGAGGCAAAAACCCAACAGGTTCTATTTTCCTTGATGCATACCAGGATGGTAACAACGTAGTTATCGAAGTTAGGGATGATGGTAACGGTATCAACGTAGAAGGCGTTAAGAAGAAAGCGATTGAAAGAGGCACAATCACAGCTGAACAGGGTGAACAGATGAGCGATAAGGAAATTATCGACTTATTGTTCCTTCCAAGTTTCTCAACAGCGAAAGAAGTTTCCGATATTTCAGGTCGTGGTGTAGGTCTTGACGTTGTTAAATCTAAGATTGAAGCTTTGAGCGGTGAAATTGAAGTTAAGAGTAAGTTTGGTGAAGGTAGTTCATGGATTATCAGATTACCACTTACACTTGCAATTATTCAGGCTTTAATGGTAGATGTTGGCGGAGAAAAATACGCAATTTCTCTTGGAAATATCCAGACTATCGAGGATATTCATCCATCAGAAATTAAGAGCGTACAGTCCAAAGAAGTTATTAACCTTCGTGGAAATGTAATTCCGTTAATCAGATTAAATGAAGTATTAGACATTGAATCTAAGAAATCTCCTGAAGAAAATCTTGTTGTTGTTATTGTTAAGAAGGGTGATAAACTTGCAGGTCTTGTTATTGATGAATTACTTGGCCAGCTTGAAATCGTTATTAAGTCACTTGGAAAATACATTAACAAGTGTAAGATTATCAGTGGTGCGACTATCCTTGGTGATGGTGAAATTGCATTGATTCTTGATGCAAATGCATTATTTTAATTGGTAGAAAAGGAGAGAATACTATGGACGAATTGAGAGCAATTACCAACGAAGAAACAACACAGTACATTGTAATTAAAATTGGTGTTGAACAGTTTGGTATTGATATTAAATATGTAGATAATATTGTGCGTATGCAGCATATTACAAGAGTACCGAAGGTTGCTAATTACTTAAAGGGCGTTATCAATTTACGTGGTGAAGTAATTCCGGTAATGAGTTTAAGACTTAAAATGGATTTGGAAGAAATTCCGGAAACAAAAACAACCAGAATTATTATTTTAAAATTAGAACAGCATGGTACAATCGGTATTGTTGTCGATGAAGTAAGAGAAGTAGTTACTTTAGGTACAAGCCAGATTGAAAAGGTTGCACACGATAACAAAGATGATAGCATTAATTTTCTGACAGGCGTAGGCAAATATAATAATGAACTTATTTCATTATTGGATTTAAATGTAGTTGCAACCGAAAAGGAAAATGCGTAGAGTAGAGGAAGATTTATGGGCAATATAGATTTAAAGAGCGTATCTGCGCAGTATATGGATGTATTAAAAGAAATTGGTAACATTGGAGCGGGCAATGCAACTACTGCATTAGCCTCTATGCTTCAATGCAGAATTGATATGGCTGTGCCGGAAGTAAAATTAATCGAAGTGGATGAATTGGCAGAAAGCCTTGGCGGAAAACAACGCGTTATGACTGCAATCTTTTTGGAAGTTGAAGGCGATATCACAGGCGATATTATTTTCCTTTTGGAACAGGGATCAGCAAGCTTTCTTGTTTCAAAACTTATGGGTATGGATGTAGACAGCAGTAATTTTTCAGAAATGGAATTATCATGCATTAAAGAAATCAGCAATATTATTGCAGGTTCATACTTGAATTCATTGTCTACATTGACAAATTTAAAAATTTATCCGTCTATTCCACATTTACAGATGGATATGGTGGATGCAATTTTACATTCTCCTGTACGTAAGCAGACAAGTGATAACGAACAGATTTTATTTATCCAGACTGAATTTACTGACGATATTCAGCTCGGTGGATATTTTGTCATGATACCTGACACAGAGTCCTATGGTAAAATCTTAGGAGCATTAGGAATTACTCTGTAAGTTAAGGGTAGAAAGTAAGGACAGAGGGTAGAATTATGGAGCGAAAAATGATTCCGCTGACACTTATGTTAGTGGCAGGAGCCATATGTAGTATTGTGTGTTTTGTTCAGGGCTATGATGCATTCACAATGCTGCTGGTTCTCTTTATTGTATTGCTTGTTTTCTATATTATGGGGTGTGTTATCAAAAGAGTAATGGAAGCCTTTGAACGTGAAAACGAGGAAAAGAGTAAAGAAGAAGGCGAAGTAATTGAGAAGGAAGCCTCTGACGAAAACGGAGAACGATCTTCTGACGGGGTGGAAAAAAACTAAGGTAGCTGGAGGCACAGATGGACGAGACCGGAAGAAAGCGGCTATGGATGGAATATGCCAAAAACAGAGCCACTGATGTAAGGGAAAAACTCATATTGGAATATTCGCCTCTGGTGAAGGTTGTAGCAGGAAGACTCAGTATGTATTTAGGCTACAACGTAGAGTACGATGATTTGGTGGGATATGGCATTTTTGGTTTGATTGATGCCATAGATAAATTTGACCCGACAAAGGAAGTTAAATTTGAAACTTATGCCA
>CAZMND010000087.1:0-8783 GCA_964567585.1 uncultured Lachnospiraceae bacterium | reverse complement strand
GAAGCGGCAGGTATTGTTAAATTTAAACGCCGTAAAGCCTCTGCCCAGAAAAAACTGGAAGATGAAAAGCAGAATTTACTCCGTGTTTCCGATATTTTAAGCGAACTTGAAAAGCAGATTGGACCGCTTGAGAAGCAGTCTGAAAAGGCAAAGATATATCTAAAGAAAAAAGAAGAATTGAAAACATTGGATGTCAATGTTTTCCTTCTTGAAAATGGTCGTTTAAAGGAACAGTTGGAAGAAACCGTTGCAAAATATAAAATCGCAAGTGATGATTTGGAAGATACCACGAATAAATATAATCGTATCAAAGAAGAGTATGAGCTTGTTCAGGCTGAAATCGAGAGTCTGGAAGAACTGATTGAACAGACACGTAATGCTTCAAATGATGCAAACCTTCTTCGCGGTAATCTTGCAAACGAAGTGAAAATTTTGCAGGAACAGATTAATTCTGCCCAGAGCAACGAAGGCCATATGAACAAACGTAGAGCCAGCGTTCAGGAGCAGATTGACGGCAAAAATGTTGAAAAACAGGCTATTTTAGATGACAAGAAAATTACAGATGACAATCTGAATGATTTGGAAAAACAAAGAGAAGAAGCGAAGGCTCTTTTAATTTCTGTACAAAGCCGTATTGAAGAATTAAACAATCAGATTGAAGTCGGTAAAAATACCATTATTGATGAACTTAATAAAAGGGCAACTATCAAATCAAAGCTCGGACGTTATGATTCCATGATGGAGCAAATCAGCATTCGAAAAGCAGAATTGAATGCCAGATTATTGCGTGTGAAATCCGATGAGGCAAATCAGGTAGAAACCATTAAAAGCCTGGAAACTGCTTTTGAAGATGTAAATAAAGAAATCCGCGCTATGGATTTAAAGCAAAAAGATATGGAAAAAACTTTGGAAGAAATCCGCAAAGGTTTATCTGACAAGGATAATAAACTGCGTGAAAACCAGGTGCTTTACCATAGCGAAAATGCCAATTTGGAAGCTCTCCAGAACCTGACCGAACGATATGACGGTTACGGCGGCAGCGTTAAAAAGGTAATGGAGCAAAAGGGCAATAAAAAAGGCATTATCGGTGTTGTTGCGGATATCATTAAAGTAGATAAAAAGTATGAAACTGCCATTGAAATCGCACTTGGCGGTAACATCCAGAATATTGTTACGGAAGACGAAGAAACTGCAAAAGAAATGATTCAGTTTTTAAAACAGAACAAAGCAGGACGTGCAACCTTCCTTCCGCTCACGAGTATTACAAAACCACAGGAATTTAAAACACCGGAGGTTTTGGAAGAAAAAGGTGTTGTCGGTATGGCAAATGAGCTTGTCAAGATTGATGACAAGTACAAAAATGTTGCCAAAGCGATGCTGGGTAGAATTGTTGTAATTGATAACGTAGATAATGCGGTAAAAATCGCAAAGAAATTCGATTACGGCGTAAGAATGGTTACTATCGAAGGTGAACTTTTAGTACCGGGTGGTGCTATCAGTGGTGGTGCTTTCAAAAATAACAGTAATCTCCTTGGAAGAAGACGCGAAATAGAAGAGTTGACCAAGAAAGTCAAAGCGCTTTTAGATGAAAATGAGGCTTTGGAAAAAGAGATTCAGGATGATAAGGAAAAGAGAAATAAATTACGTCTTGAATTAGAACAGTTAAAAACATCTCTTCAGGCGAAATTTATTGAACAGAATACAGCCAGACTCAATCTTATTTCTGCAAAACAGAAGATGGATGAAACAAAAGAAGGAAGTATGGCACTTAAAGCCGAGGAAGCAGATATCGAAAGACAGGTTCAGGAAATCAAGGTTTCAAAAGAACAAATTACTGAAGAACTTAAGATGTCTGAAGAATTGGAAATCAGCGTAAATGAACAGATTGCTTCTTTCCAGAGCGAATTGGAAGAAAAACGTTTGGAAGAAACAGATAAAACTTCAAAGGTATCCGAATGGGATGTTGAAGTAGAAAAAGTTCGCCAACAGCAGGAATTTAAGCAGCTTAACGTAGACCGTATTGAAGGTGAAATTTTACGTTTTGAAGCTGAAATGCGTGAGATTTTGGAAGGCATTGAATTAAGCCAGGAAGAAATCCAGAGAAAGCAGGAAAATATCGTACAGATTGAAGAAACGATTAAAGCTTCTTATGTTGCAGAAGGTGAAAATCAGCAGAAGTTAACAGATGCCATTTCACGTAAGGATGAGCTTTCCAAAAAGCAGAAATCCTTCTTTACAGACAGAGAAAGTCTTTCTGAAAGAATGTCGGCACTGGATAAGGAAGTATTCCGTCTGAATGCACAGAAGGAAAAATGCGAAGAGGCACTGGAAACACATATTAACTATATGTGGGATGAGTACGAGATTACGTTAAGTGATGCGGCAGCGTTAAAAGACCCTGAAATGAATGATTTGTCCGCAATGAAGAAATCCATTTCTACATTGAAGGAGGAAATTAAAAAATTAGGTGATGTAAACGTAAATGCAATCGAGGATTACAAAGCCGTATCCGAACGATATACATTTATGAAAACGCAGCATGATGATTTGGTAGAAGCGGAGAAGGCTCTAAATGCTATCATTGTGGAATTGGATGCTGCGATGAGAAAACAGTTTACAGAGAAATTTGCTGACATTACAAAAGAGTTTGACAAGGTATTTAAAGAACTCTTTGGTGGCGGAAAAGGGACTTTGGAACTGATTGAGGATGAGGATATTTTGGAAGCGGGCATTCGTATTATTGCCCAGCCGCCGGGAAAGAAACTGCAAAATATGATGCAGTTATCGGGTGGTGAAAAGGCACTTACGGCGATTGCACTTTTGTTTGCTATCCAGAACTTAAAACCTTCACCATTCTGTCTTCTTGACGAAATCGAGGCTGCGCTCGATGAATCAAATGTAGGCAGATTTGCGAAGTATTTACATAAACTCACAAAAAATACACAGTTTATTGTAATTACACACAGACGTGGTACAATGGAAAAAGCGGACAGACTGTATGGTATTACGATGCAGGAAAAAGGTGTATCCGCACTTGTCAGCGTAGATTTAATTGAGAAAGATTTAGATAGTTAATTTGTATTTGGAGGCAAAAATGGGAGAAGAAAAGTTAGGATTCTTTGCCAGATTAAAAGCCGGTCTTACCAAAACAAGGGATAACATTGTAAAAGGAATTGATAGGGTTTTCAGCGGTTTTTCATCCATAGATGAGGAATTTTATGAAGAATTGGAAGAAATTCTGATTATGGGCGATATCGGCGTGAAAGCTACGGAAGAAATTCTGGAAAATCTCCGAAAACGTGTAAAATCCGAACATATTAAAGAACCGGCAGATTGTAAGGAAATATTGATTGAAAGCATTAAAGAACAGATGCAGGTGGCTGAGGCGGCGTATGAATTTGAAACCAGACAGTCTATCGTATTTGTGATTGGTGTAAACGGTGTGGGAAAGACCACCACAGTGGGTAAACTTGCAGGTAAGTTAAAGCAGTCCGGAAGAAAAGTAGTTATTGCAGCGGCAGACACCTTCCGTGCGGCGGCAGGCGAACAGCTTGAAATGTGGGCGCACAGAGCAGGTGTTGAAATGATTGGCGGAAAAGAAGGCGCAGACCCTGCCAGTGTATTGTTTGATGCGGTTCAGAGTGCAAAAGCAAGAGGCGCGGATGTGCTTTTATGCGATACGGCAGGAAGACTTCACAACAAGAAAAATCTTATGGAAGAACTTAAGAAGATGAATCGTATTATTGATAGGGAATTCCCGGATGCGCACAGGGAAAATTTAATTGTTCTCGATGCAAGTACCGGACAGAATGCGCTCCAGCAGGCGAAAGAATTCAGTCAGGTTACAAATCTTACCGGTATTGTACTTACGAAAATGGACGGAACTGCCAAGGGCGGTATCGCGGTTGCCATTCAGTCGGAACTGGGTATACCGGTGAAATATATCGGTGTGGGTGAAACCATAGACGATTTGGAGAAATTCGATGCAGACCAGTTTGTGGATGCATTGTTTGAAGTAAAATAATTATTTTTAAGGGGCCTAATTATGGACGAGAAAATGTTAACTTTAGAGGCTTTTGAAGAAGCCAGTGAAGTGGTAAAGGAAGCAACACAGGAAACAAAATTGGTATTCAGCCAGTATTTAAGCAATCAGACAGGCAATAAAGTATACTTAAAGCCTGAAAATATGCAGTTTACAGGTGCTTACAAGGTACGTGGTGCATATTATAAGCTCAGTACTTTGTCTGATGAAGATAAGAAAAAAGGTTTAATTACTGCTTCGGCAGGTAATCATGCCCAGGGTGTAGCTTATGCGGCAAGTAAGAATGGTGTGAAGGCAACGATTGTTATGCCGACAACAACACCTCTTATCAAAGTAAACAGAACCAAAAGCTATGGCGCAGATGTAGTTTTATACGGAGACGTATATGATGAAGCGTGTGCACATGCTTATGAATTAGCCGAAACAGAAGGGTATACTTTTGTACATCCGTTTGATGATTTAGCCGTTGCTACAGGTCAGGGTACCATTGCAATGGAAATCATCAAGGAATTGCCGACGGTAGACTATATTTTAGTACCGGTAGGTGGCGGCGGACTTGCTACAGGTGTTTCCACATTAGCAAAAATTTTAAATCCGAATATTAAGGTAATCGGTGTTGAACCGGAAGGTGCAAATTGTCTTCAGGAATCCATTAAAGCGGGAGAAGTGCTTACTTTACCATCGGTTAGTACCATTGCAGACGGTACAGCTGTAAAAACACCGGGAACAAAGATTTTTGAATACTTAAAAAATAATTTAGATGATATTATCACAGTTCCGGATGAAGATTTAGTTGTATGTTTCCTTGATATGGTAGAAAACCACAAAATGGTTGTTGAAAATTCAGGTCTTTTGACGGTGGCAGCTTTGAAATATTTGAACGTTACAGGTAAAAAGATCGTATCGATTTTAAGTGGCGGTAATATGGACGTTATTACAATGTCCAGTGTTGTACAAAAAGGTTTGATTATGCGTGACCGTATCTTTACGGTATCTGTTTTACTTCCGGATAAACCGGGTGAATTATCAAGAGTAGCGGATATTATCGCCAAAGAAAACGGTAATGTTATTAAACTGGAACACAATCAGTTTGTTTCCATTAACAGAAATGCGGCCGTGGAACTTCGTATTACATTGGAAGCATTTGGAACGGAACATAAGAATAAAATTATTGAAACTTTAGAAACTAATGGTTACAAACCAAGAGTTGTAACTACCAATATTTAGTGCAAATATGCAAGAATAGGAGTACTCGTGAAACGATATCTTAAGTTGACATTGTACAGCATACTGTATGCGGTTGGTTTTCAATTATTTATTGTACCTAATTTTCTCGCACCGGGCGGGTTTTCCGGTGTATCCGTATTGCTGAATCATGTTATACCGGCTATCCCAACGGGTACTTTTTTGCTTATTTTAAATATTCCGGTTCTGATAATCGGATTTTGGAAATTCGGAGCGAAATTTACGGTGTCTACCTTCTATTGTGTTGTTTTGACATCGGGACTTATGACATTGCTTGAAATTTTTGGAAAACCGATTGTATCAGATGATATCTTTTTAGGCTGTGTGTGTGGCGGTGCCATCGTTGGCTTTTCGCTTGGTAAGATTTTCAGACACGGGGCGACCACGGGCGGTATGGACATTGTTGTCAAACTGATTCGTTTGAAGGTGCCTCATTTAAAGACAAATCAGATTTTTTTGATGGCGGATTCTTTTGTTGTAGCAGCAATGATTTTGCTGATGCATGATGTGGTAAGAGGGTTATATTCGGCGATTTGTATCGTTATCAGTACGACTATTATGGAAAGGGCTTTGTATGGTAAAGATGAAGCTACTTTTGTACACATTATAAGCGATAAGCCACAAGAGGTTGCGGACCAGCTCCTTTATGAACTGGAAATGGGCGTTACTTTTATCGATGGTATGGGTGCTTATACCAAGAAAGACAAGAAAATAATTATGTGTGTTGCAAAAAAGCGTGATTTCTACAAGGTGGAAGCGGTTGTGAAGAAAACTGATCCAAAATCTTTTATGATTGTGTCTTCGGCACAAGAGGTTTTTGGCGAAGGGTATAAGCAGCATGAGGATGAAGTTTAATATAGTAAAAATTAAAAAGAATATTTTTGTCAAGAAAAAATACTTGACAGAGATATTCTTTTGTTGTATTCTAGCATAGGTGTCAGTGGAAAAGGTATGTTTTGCACTACATAAAGAGGAAATAGATTATGTCACAGGATGTAAACAAAGTCGAGAAAATTATAGAGCAGGGACTGTTGTATGACTTTTATGGTGAGCTTTTGACAGAACATCAGAAGAGCGTTTATGAAGCCTTGGTTTTGGAAGATTATTCCTTAAGCGAGATTGCTGAAATGTATGGAATCAGCAGACAGGGCGTTCACGATTTGATAAAGAGATGTGACAAAATTTTATTACAATATGAAGAAAAGTTAAATTTGGTACACAAGTTTACCTTGATGAAGGAAATGGTTTCACAGATTGAAACGTTGTCAGCAAAATCTAAGGAGAATGAGTACCAAAAGAATTTAAATGAAATTCATCTGTTAGCAGAAAATATTATGAAGGAGCTTTAATATGGCGTTTGAAAGTTTAACAGACAAATTGCAAAATGTTTTCAAAAGCTTAAGAAGCAAAGGCCGTCTGACAGAAGAAGATGTTAAAACAGCCTTAAAAGAAGTTAAAATGGCACTCCTTGAGGCTGACGTTAACTTCAAGGTTGTAAAACAGTTTGTAAAAAGCGTAGAAGAAAGAGCGGTTGGCTCAGATGTTTTAAATGGTTTGAATCCGGCCCAGATGGTTATCAAAATCGTAAACGAAGAGATGATTTCTCTTATGGGTTCCGAAACTACTGAGATTACAATGCAGCCGGGTAAGGCAATCACAGTTGTGATGATGTGTGGTCTTCAGGGTGCCGGTAAAACAACCACCACTGCAAAAATTGCAGGAAAACTCAAATTAAAAGGTAAAAAACCACTTTTGGTAGCTTGTGACGTCTACAGACCGGCGGCTATCAAACAGTTACAGATAAACGGTGAAAAGCAGGAAGTGGATGTGTTCTCTATGGGAGATAATCATAAACCTGCCGACATCGCAAAAGCGGCTATCGCACATGCCCAGAAGAATGGTCACAATGTAGTGATTCTGGATACAGCGGGACGTCTTCATATCGATGAAGATATGATGGCAGAACTTCAGAATATCAAAGCGGAAGTAGATGTACATCAGACGTTGCTCGTTGTAGATGCCATGACCGGTCAGGATGCGGTTAACGTAGCCAAGGAATTTGATGACAAGGTAACAATTGATGGCGTTGTCTTAACCAAAATGGATGGTGATTCCAGAGGTGGTGCTGCGCTATCTATCAAAGCCGTTACAGGAAAACCTATTTTGTATGTAGGTATGGGCGAAAAACTTTCTGATTTGGAACAGTTTTATCCGGACAGAATGGCAAGCCGAATTTTAGGAATGGGAGACGTGCTTTCTTTAATCGAAAAAGCACAGGCTAACATAGATATCGACGCAGACAAGGAAAAAGAAATGGCTGCCCGTATGAAAAAGGGTAAGTTTGACTTTGAAGATTACCTTGAAAGTATGCGTCAGATGAGAAAAATGGGTGGGCTTTCCAGCATTATGTCGATGCTTCCCGGAATGGGAATCAAAGCAGGGGATTTGGACGGTATGATAGATGAAAAACAGCTTGCAAGAATTGAAGCGATTGTTTTATCTATGACACCAAAGGAAAGACAGAATCCGAAACTTTTAAATCCGAGCAGAAAACACCGTATTGCGAAAGGCGCAGGTGTGGACATTGCACAGGTAAACCGTTTTATCAAGCAGTTTGAGCAGAGTCAGAAAATGATGAAGCAGATGCAGGGTATGATGGGCAAAAAGGGAAGAAGAATGATGATGCCGGGTGGCATGAGATTCCCGTTTTAAATACGTTGATTTGGAAATTTGTTCGTAAGGATAGATTTCTTTTCAAAAACAATATATAAATGATATTTTAATTTACGGAGGTAAAGAACAATGGCAGTAAAAATCAGATTAAGAAGAATGGGTCAGAAGAAAGCACCTTTTTATAGAATCATCGTTGCTGATTCTAGATCACCAAGAGATGGTAAATTCATCGATGAAATCGGAACATACGATCCAAACACAGATCCAAGCACAATCAATGTAGACGCGCAGGCAGCTAAAAAATGGATTGCTAATGGTGCAAAACCTACAGAAGTTGTTGCTAAAATCTTCAAAGTTGCAGGTATTGAATAAGAATTGTATCATGGTAACTGTATAACTTTTGGAGGTGGATTATGAAAGAAATCGTAGAAGTGATTGCAAAAGCAATTGTTGATAATCCTAATGAAGTTGTAGTAACACAGAGAGAAGAAGGAAGAAGCCTTGTGATTGAATTAAAGGTTGCTCCGGAAGATAAAACACGTGTAATCGGTAAAGGTGGCCGTGTGGCAGATTCCATCCGTTCTATCGTAAATGCTACATCAACAAAAGAAAACAAACGTGTGTATGTAAAAATCGTTTAACAGATGCAGGTTATTAAAGAATTGCGGAACCCACAGACAAAATGGTTTGTGGGTTCATATTTTTATTTGAATCATTTAACAAGTCTCGTTATGAAATGGAGAAGTATATGAAAGAACGCTTACAGGTAGGTGTTATTTCCTCTACACATGGTGTGAGAGGAGAAGTAAAGGTTTTTCCGACA
>CAZMND010000086.1:0-8800 GCA_964567585.1 uncultured Lachnospiraceae bacterium | reverse complement strand
TCCATTTTTAGGGAACCCTTCTTCTTATCGTGTCCATTCTATAGGGTACAGTTTAGTTTTTACAAACTTCAATTACGGCCTGTATGCCTTGTTCCCTTCCTCTTTTTTCGCCTTCCTGAATCCCAATTTCCAGAATATTCATTTCAATCCCCTCCCATTCTTCCGACTCTTTTACTTCTGTTACAATCTCATCAATTTCCAAAATTCTTTTATCTTTTACCAAAATTTCCGGATTTTCAATGTCTGTCTTTTTCATATATTGTAACAAACTTACAAGTACTTGGGAACCGTTTTTACTGGACATATTGAGGAAAATTTTTGTCGTTCCGTCATCCAACTCCAAATCTTCAACTTCCTTACATTTCTCTACAAAAGTGTACATTGCTCTGTCTCTTTTAAAAATATCTTCCTGGGTGATAAATATGATTACGGTAGATGGCAGTTGTCGGTATTTTGTCTTTCTGCCTGATTTTAAGATAGGTGTGTCGATAAGCCCCTGATAGAATCTTGCGCGTTTGGGGACAGAATCAGTTTCGCTGTGATTTTCCATTTCTATATTGAACTGACGCTCATCCTCACTTAGCGCCCACGCGTCCAAACGGATAGCCCGTTTTCCGGTTTTATTCAAAATGACCTGTTCCACTTTAACTTCCTTTAACTGAATATCCGGCTCATCCAAAATGATACTCAAGGTATTCCGATAGGCTTTGGGATTTTTCATAACCGATAGAAAAAGCGCAAAATCGCTCAAGTTAATCGTGACATTTTCTAAGACTTGTTCATTATTCATTTCTTACTCTCCTCTGTTTAGATGTGTTCACGGACTTGATTAAATATATGGAAAAAAGTGTGTTTATCTTACTATGTACAAGATTTTGTGTCAAGATTTATAAAATCAGTTTTCGATAAACAAAAACCGCAAATGTCATTTTAATTAACATTTGCGGTAATTTTCATCATTGACGCCTCATTCGATTGTGTTTTTCCACATCCTGATTCAACATATAAACAACATTTCGATAAGAAAGTAATGGTTGCATCAAATCCGGGCGTCGTACATTCATATGATTAAAATAGGCCGCCACGCCATCACCCATACATAACACCCGAACCGTCTCTCCATATCCCTCATATACCATATATCTTCCTTGTACGGTTATGCTTTTCAATCCGCTAATAGAGAAATCAACCATTTCCCCATTACCCTTGCAAATGGTAATTCCGTCATTCGAATACATAATGATACCGGAATTTTTCTTAGCATACACAAGCATAAAAATTGCTGATATTTCCAAGAACACGCCTGCGATAGCCACTATAATTCCATCGCCACCGCCGGCTGACAAAGCAAATATCATAAATAAGATCATTAAAAATGTACAAAACCAAATCATCACCTTCGCCAGACCATATATTTCCATACCAAAGGCATAATATCCGATATAATTCTCATCCAAGCTTTCCGCCCGTATCTTCCGGCCTCTTTTTTCGCCCTGCTTTTTAATAACTTTATCGACCATTTTCCCGGCTATATGTGTTACCAAAAAATTCATTTTGATTCTTCCTCTGTTAATTCTTAAAACTCGTTCCCGAAAAAACACCTACATTTTGTTCCGGCGCATCCTCCTGTTTAGAAAGTTGTTCATCCTGAACATCTTCGCCTATATTCTCAGGTTCTTCTGCTTCCGGCACCACTTCCGTATCTGCCACATCTAAAGTATCTGTGGATTCATCCGGGGCATTTTCTTCTGCCTTGGCGGTACTTTCCTTCGTAGGTTCTTCCTTCGCCTTCTCTTCCGGTTCCGGAATTCCCTTCGCTTCACGGAAAATCTTCATAAATTCTTTTCCGGTAATAGTCTCTTTTTCAATCAGGAATTCAGCCAATGTATCCATAAGTTTTCTGTTGTCTTTCAAAAGACGCTTCGCCTCTTTGTAGCTGTCCTTTAAAAGCTTCATAACTTCGTTATCGATGTCCGCTGCTGTGTTATCACTGCAGTTGAGTACCGCTCTGCCATCCAAATATTTACTCTCAATGGATTCAAGTCCCATAAGACCAAACTTCTTGCTCATACCATACTGGGTAATCATCGCGCGGGCTATTTTGGTAGCTTTTTCGATGTCGTTGGCAGCACCTGTAGTTACTGTGTCAAACACAATTTCTTCCGCCGCGCGACCTGCCACAAGCCCAATCACCATAGCGCGAAGTTCCGCTTCCGTATTCAAATATTTTTCTTCTTCCGGCACTTGCATTACATAACCGAGGGCCCCCATAGTCCTTGGCACAATTGTAATCTTCTGTACAGGCTCCGTATTTTTCTGAAGTGCATTCACAAGCGCATGACCGATTTCATGGTACGATACGATTCTGCGTTCTTCCTTACTCATGATGCGGTCCTTTTTCTCTTTACCTACAAGCACCTGTTCCACTGCTTCAAACAAGTCCTTCTGGCAAACACATTCCCTGCCCTGTTTTACCGCATTGATAGCGGCCTCGTTAATCATATTTGCAAGATCCGAACCAACCGCACCACTTGTTGCCAAGGCGATTGCATCCAAATCCACTGTATCATCCATTTTTACATCCTTGGCGTGCACCTTAAGAATTTCCACACGACCCTTGAGGTCCGGCTTATCCACGATAATTCGTCTGTCAAAACGACCCGGACGAAGAAGCGCTTTGTCCAAAATTTCCGGTCTGTTGGTGGCGCCTAAAATAAACACACCTTTGGAAGTATCAAAACCATCCATTTCAGAAAGAAGCTGGTTTAAAGTCTGCTCTCTTTCTTCATTACCGCCGCCGTATTTAGAATCACGGCTACGGCCGATGGCATCAATTTCATCAATAAAAATAATACACGGTGCATTCTTTGATGCTTCTTTAAATAAATCACGAACTCTCGACGCACCCACACCTACATACATTTCAATAAAATCAGAACCTGCCAGTGAAAAGAACGGAACACCCGCTTCGCCTGCAACAGCCTTTGCAAGAAGCGTTTTACCTGTTCCGGGCGGCCCTACAAGAAGTGCACCCTTTGGAAGCTTCGCACCGATTTTTGTAAATCTTGCCGGCTCATGTAAAAATTCAACCACTTCCAGCAAAGATTCTTTCGCTTCGTCTTCCCCCGCTACATCCTTAAAGGTAATACCCGTTTCGTGCTGAATATGCACTTTTGCAGTACTTTTACCGACACTGAACGGCCCGCCGCCTTTTGACATTTTTCTAAACAAAAAGCTTAATAGTATCCAGAAAAAGACAATCGGCAAAACGTAAGTAAGAAGGATAGACAAAAGCCAGCCTGAATCATCCTGGATTTCACCATCAATTTCCACATTTCCCGCATCTAACAGTCGCTGTGTCAGTGTGTTATCATCTTCAATTTTGGCTGTATAAAGCACCTGTTCATCGCTACCATACATCAAAGTCAGAAAAGGATTTTTCTTCTCATTTTCTTCTTCGCTTTCCACCTTCTTAATATAGATGATGTCTGAACTGATTTGTACGCTTTCCACCTGTCCTGCTTCTAACATCGTCACAAACTCAGAATATGTAATCTGAGTTTCGCTATCATTATTCATAAATTTTGAAAAATAGCTGACAAATAAAAGCGTCATAAGTGCTGCCACCAGAAGAAGCATTAGATTCACTTTCTTTGGTTCGCGTCCGCCGTTGTTGTCCTGCCCAGGCCCGTTATTTAAATTATTTTGATTATTTTCCACTTTTTTACTCCATTTCTATATCTAGTATATCAATAATTTCCAAAAGAAATACTTTTTCACTTTTATCATTATACGAATAGGAAACGCATAAATCAATATACTTAAGGTTAAAGATTTCTAAAAATTCTGAAAAGCCTATGGATTTTGACCCTTAACTATTGTATAATATTTGGCGTATTGTTATGGAGGTAACTTATGAAAATTGGTTTTGACAATGAGAAATATTTGCAGATGCAATCTGCGCATATTCGCGAAAGAATTACCAAATTTAATAATAAATTGTACCTGGAATTTGGCGGAAAGCTCTTTGATGACTACCACGCTTCAAGAGTTCTTCCGGGTTTTGAGCCTGACAGTAAGTTAAAAATGCTTCTTCAGTTAAAAGATCAGGCCGAAATCGTTATCGTTATCAGCGCCGAATCCATCGAGCAGAACAAAATGCGCGGCGATTTGGGTATTACCTACGACGAAGACGTTTTACGATTGATTAAAGTGTTTGAAGGCATGGATTTGTATGTGGGCAGTGTGGTTATTACGAAATACGCCGGACAAGCCGCAGCAGACAAATTCCGTCAAAGACTTACCAACTTAAACATTACTTCCTACCTTCATTATCCGATTGAAGGTTATCCCGGCAACATCGACCACATCGTAAGTGATGACGGCTATGGAAGAAACGAATATATCGAAACATCCAAACCATTGGTAGTTGTTACAGCACCGGGCCCCGGAAGCGGAAAAATGGCAACTTGCCTTTCCCAGCTTTACCACGAAAATAAGCGGGGGCTGAAAGCAGGCTATGCCAAATTCGAAACCTTCCCGATTTGGAATCTTCCGTTAAAACATCCCGTAAACGTAGCTTACGAGGCTGCCACAGCGGATTTAAATGATGTTAATATGATTGACCCGTTTCATTTGGAAGCTTATGGTACAACAACTGTAAACTACAACCGAGACGTTGAGATTTTCCCTGTGTTAAATGCAATGTTTACACAGATTATGGGCGAAAGTCCTTATAAATCACCAACTGACATGGGTGTCAATATGGTTGGAAATTGTATTTTTGACGACGAAGCCTGCAAAGAAGCTTCTCTTCAGGAAATCATCCGTCGCTACTACAACGGTTTATGCGATTTCAAAAAAGGCCTCGGTTCCAAAGAAACCGTTTATAAATTGGAACTTTTGATGAGACAGGCCGGAATCGGCACAGAGAACAGAAAAGTCGTTTCCATTGCAACTGCAAAATCAGAAGCTACAAACGGTCCTGCCGTTGCTATTGAATTGGATGACGGACGAATTGCTACAGGAAAAACTTCCGCACTTCTTGGTGCATCTGCCGCAGCACTTTTAAATGCTTTGAAAACGCTGGCAAACATCGACCACGACTATCATCTGGTTGCACCGGAAGCCATCGAGCCGATTCAGACCTTGAAAATCGACTACTTGGGAAGCCGCAATCCTCGTCTTCATACGGACGAAATTCTGATTGCCCTTTCCATCAGTGCCGCTAACGACGAAAAAGCGCGCCTTGCCTTAGAGCAGTTACCAAAGCTGAAAGGTTGCGAAGTGCATTCAACCGTAATGCTCTCAAATGTAGACGAAAGAATTTTCAAAAAACTGGGCACACATTTAACGTGTTCGCCGCAACAATAGGAATAATAAAAGCCTATTTCTTCTCGTTCTAAAACGTAAAAGAAATAGGCTTTATTTTTGTTTTATCCTTCATTATAAAATTAGATTTGTAGTTACATAAGATTATTTGTTTTCATCAAGATATGCTTTCGCTTCTTCTGTAGAAAGGGAGAATTTTTGCATAAGCTGTGTAAAGATTTGTTCGGTAGATAGATTCATTTCTTTGGCAAGACTAATTAACGCCAAGATTCCTTCTTCCCGTCCTTGGGCCACGCCATCATTGAAACTTTCCTTCTTTTCATAATTAATCATATCCTGTAATGTCATATAACGCTTCCCCGCTTTCTGATTGTGCTTTACGTTTTCAACAATACTGTGAAGATGTTCCAAATCGGTGTCTGTTACATTTTGGGTATTGGAATCTGAAAAATATTGAAGAAGGCTCTTTAATTCTTCCGTTCCGCCCAATTCGCCGTCCACATAGAGAAACAACTTTTTCACACCATCATTATATATCAGTTCCGGAAAGTTTTCTACACAATTTTTGACCGTATAAAGCATTCTGTTTTGGCCAAATAGATCGTAGGGAAGTATCCATATAGATATGTATTCCGGCAACGTTTCATAGGCTTCTCCCGAATTTAATAATTTGACATCCGTAAGTGATTGGCAATAACGGCTACGCATAGGCAGTTCGTCGGGATTATACTTATTGGGTTCGATGTCATAGACTTTTGCCAGACGTTGATTTTCATACTCTTCCACGTATAAGTCCATACGGATTCCGTGATGTCCAATATCGATGCCGGTCAATTCCTTTTCAGGAATAACAGTGATTTTATTCACTTTTTGATTGGTTGCTCTTTCAATAATCAGTTTTGCAATAAATTCTGCATCTTGGATTTTTTCGGTTGATGCACCGAATAAAAATGAATCGATAAGATTTAATTCCTGTAATGGCTTGAACGCCTTTTTACCGGAATATGTATTATATGATTTGTTCATAGATTTTCCTTCCTAATGAAGGATAAAACATAGTCTGATGATAATATATTTCAGCCTCAAATACAATGAATATTTTTTATTATTATAAAAAGCCTATTCCCTTCCAGTCTAACCGAAAAGAAACAGGCTTTATTTTGACTTATCGTGGATGATAATATCTTCCACTTCGCAATCTAAAATGTAGCAAAGAGTATCCAGCGTTTCCGTGGTAATCGGAAGGCCTTTCTTAATACGGTGAACCGTATTCGCAGACATTCCCTGCTTGTAAATCAAATTGTATTCTGTAATATTTTTCTCTCTCATTGTAGCAAATAGCGGTTGATAAGAAATCACGTTCATCACCTCGTACTGCTATGTTACCATACTTAAAATATTGACTATACTCAATTTATTGAGTATACTGTTAAAGAATTGTTGACGGTGTTGCCTAGGTTATTTGTTTGTCATTTATTATGAACAATATTTGGGCAGTTATCACCAACAACAAAACAACTCTAAACCCAATACATATTTGTCTAACTTTAAAGGAGGATACAAAATGAAAAAATACTTATTAGTTGGAGCATTACTTTTAACGATGATTATGACCTTAGTCGCTTGTGGCTCAGAGAAACCATCAGGAGATACAGATGTGAAAACTTCTGCCACCGACCAGGCAGAAGTAGAAGTTCCTGATGATTCAGATAAACCTGATAATACTGAAAACCCAGTTGAGCCTGACAATACTGACGAACCAGTTAAACCTGATGATACTGAAGACATTGTTGAACCAAGCGATACTGAAGACCCAGTTGCAGAAATGGTTGATTGGGAAACATGGGCTACACAAGCAGACAACGATGAAGTTTGTATGGTTGTTTGGAACGAAACTACGGGCACACAAAAAATTTTGCAACCTACGACTGCTGAAAAACCTTTTATATATAATGTAGAAGAAGGTGATAGGTTTGCAGTGCCAAGACGGGATAATGTTTCTTATGTTAAAATAGGTTTTGAAACAAGAATATATTGGGAATCAGAAAACCAAAAATATATTGAGTTTGAATTACCTGTAGGGGAAATGAAACAAGTGTATATTGTATGTAATGACAGAGAAAAAGCGATATCATATCTATTCAATTATTAAACATTCTCTTACTCATCCATAGCATAGATTTTACATAATCTTAATACGGAAGTGATACTAAAATCGTATGAGTCCCCTCATACCCTCCAATTAAACCAGTAAAGCCACCGCGAATATTTCCAACATCCGGCACCTTGTCATTATTTGTCGATGAGAAAAACTATGCTCGGAGAATTTTTCGTGTTAAAATGCATATTGTGTGAAAGGGGAAAAAAGCAGTACATAGTCGCTTCGGATTATATACTGCTTTTTTTATCATCATACTATTCTTGCATCAACGCACCGAGCACGTTAATTCCCGCCGCCATTTGCTTAAGCTTAGGAAGTTCCTTTTGCATATATTCTTCCAGCTTAATCACTTCGTCATCACTGAAACCTTTATTGGAAATAATCTTACAATCCGGTATTTTCCCCTCTGCCAATCGTTTTCCATCTGTAAAATTCACAAAGGCATATCTGTTTCCATCTTTCACGCAAATAGGTGATACGGACATCTTTAATTCATCGTTCATGCCAGGCACCTCCCTTTTATTTAAACTTTATTTTAAAATGAATATTATGTAAAGATAATTTGGGAAAAATTAACCTTTTAAATACCAATTGACATCATTTTACCGCCATGTTACCATTATTCTACAGAAAGACGTAACGTCAAATGCTCACGTGAAAACGTGATATCACAAAGTCAAAAGGAGTTGTCGATGACAACTCCTTTACTATTTCTATTTCTCTATTATTCCAACCCCAATAACCTCATCTATGTCCACACTAAATCCATCCTCGAATATAAGTCTGTGGGAATTTTCATCTATTTTCTTGATCCGGCCTTCCACCGTTACGTATGCTCCGCCTTCTTTTACGGAATCTGCCCTAAAATAAGTTATAGTTACAAATGGTTTCTCTGCCCCTTTGTCTCTCAACTTTTCACAAATTTCCCGGAAACGCAAATCCAATGCTTCCTTTGCATTTTCATCCAGTTCTATACGTTCCTCGGTGATTCGCCTTGTTTCTTCGATAGCGGATTCAAACCCTGTGAGAGCCGCAAAGGGTGAAAACTGAGCCGCTCTGTCATACAAATCCATATGCGGATGTTTCTGCGATTTCAGATATGGTAAATCAATTATGTCATCGTATTCATGACTTTCATATAAACTCAAGCTTTGTGCCCTCCAATCTGGTTATTTCGTTCAATGGTCATAGCGCCTTCTTCCAGATTCATACCTTTGAGCATAGCGTTTTTGCCATACCTCTTCTTCACGGAATAAACTGTACCCTATAGAATGGACACGATAAGAAGAAGGGTTCCCTAAAAATGGA
>CAZMND010000085.1:0-9225 GCA_964567585.1 uncultured Lachnospiraceae bacterium | reverse complement strand
GTTGCAATAAGAAGTGTTGCAATTGCCATACCTGAAACAGGGTTGTTACTACTTCCTACAAGACCAACCATTCTGGAAGATACTGTAGCAAAGAAGAAACCAAAAATTACAACAATAAATGCACCTACTAAACTTACCGGAATTGCCGGAACAAGCCAAACAAGAAGTGTAAGCACTAAAATAGAGCCTAACACAATTGTCATTGGAATATCTTTTTCTGTACGTAGCTGTCCTGAGCCCATTCCACCTTTCATACTCTTAATTGCGTCTCTAAAAGTACGTACGATAAGTGGTAATGATTTAATCAAACTAATAATACCACCTGCCGCAAGCGCACCCGCGCCGATATAGCGAATATAACTACTCCAAATTGCACTTGCACCGCCTGCTGCAAACATTTCACCAATTGGAGCTGTGCCCGGATAAAGAAGTAACTGTTCACCAAATAATACGATCATTGGAATAAGTACCATCCAACTGAATACACCACCGGCAAACATATAAGATGAAATTCTTGGTCCGCAAATATAACCAACGCTGAATACAGCCGGATAAATCTGCGTTCCGATTTCACCTGCATAACCTTTTACTCTGGCAGATACTTCACTTGGAACTACTTTTAAACCATCAATAACAAATTTGAATGCTGCTGCAATACCCATACCGGCAAATACCGTTGATGCATTTGCACCACCTTCTTCACCTGCAAGAAGTACTTCTGCACAAGCTTTTCCTTCCGGATACGGAAGTGTACTGTGTTCTTTTACGATTAACGCATTACGAAGTGGCACCATAAAGAATACACCAAGTAAACCTCCAAGAAGTGCAATTAATGTAATTTCAACAATGCCCGGCTTGTCCATTTTACCTTCAGCTGCCCACAAGAAAAGTGCAGGAAGTGTAAAAATAGCGCCTGCTGCCAAAGATTCCCCGGCAGATCCGATTGTCTGAACAACATTGCTTTCCAAAATCGAGTTTTTACGCATAATCATACGGATTACACCCATTGCAATAACTGCTGCAGGAATAGATGCTGAAACAGTCATACCTACACGTAATCCCAAATACGCATTAGCTGCGCCGAATACTACTGCTAAAAGTATACCCATAATTACGGACGTTACCGTGATTTCCGGAGTCACTTTGTCTGCCGGAATATACGGCTTAAATTCATTTTTTTCGTTCATAAAACTTCTCCTTCTCATAATAGTACTACTTTATACTATCTGAAAATGCATTTTCTTGCAAGTTTTTCTTTGTTATTTTATAATTATCTTTTAGGAGGTGTACTATGTTAAAATATAAGACCAAAAAAGAAATGCTCGCAAAAGCATCCTCTTTCCTGAATGTACAAAATCAATATTTCAATAATCAAATAAACGATAGCGAAATCACCGAAATAACCACACAGCCGTTTTGGCAAAGTTTGCATTTAAGCAAAAAGCGTTTAAACGAAAAAGGTCTGGTTTCCGAAACCACCACCGATAAGGTATCAAAGCCTATGACGTTTGTCTATGACGCCAGCAATTCACATAGTGAAATCGGCCTTTTTCGCCAACCCATAAAAGAACATAAAAAAATTTATTCCGGCGGTCAATTAATCTATAACAAAAAAGATGATAAATTAATATCTGTCAGTGCCATCAAAGCCGAAGGCGATGAGGAAAACGCCTGCTGTCCAAACTGTGGAAACTTAGGAAAGATTTCTTCTTACATAGATGGATGTGATTACTGTTGCTCTAAATTTACAGTTACCGATTTCGAAGAAAAGATTTCCGCTTTTTGCCTGGTTGAAAACACCCCGAAAAAGGTTTTACATATTTTCAAAAAACTGGCTCTGGTCATCGGCATTATGGCAGCGGTATTTAGTTTTCTTTCCATAGCCTCCATCATTGTTGCAATTATTCTGAATATGACAGGAGTATCATCGGCTTTAGAAACAGCCTCTCTTGTCATTTTTATGATAGCCACCGAACTTTCCCCTCTTTTTTGGAAAGTTTTTATGTACACCGGTATTTTGTTTGCTGTCATTCTAATTTTAGCGTTTATACCGCTTGGCCGACGTATTAACAATGCCAAAATCGTGAATGCCAAAATTGACAATTTTTCACCGGAAGATTTTACCCAGAATTTAGAATTTAAATTACGTAACATCCACTTTGCTTCCGATGCCAAAGAAGTGAATGCTTACGCCACCTTTGATTTAGCTCGTGTTATTGCAAATTACAAAGATGTTATTGAATGCTCACTTTCCAAGTTGACTTTTAAGAAGGTGCAAAAACAAAATAATATGTACTATATTGATGCGGATTTGATTTGCTCACTGACTAAATATCACAGTGACAAAATCCGTATTGAAAGCGAAAAAATTGCCATTACTATGTCTGCTCCGGAAGACTTGCAAAGCCAAAATCTCGATAGCATCCATTGTTATCATTGTCCAAACTGTGCAAGCACAATCAGCCTGTTAAACGGCGGTGTGTGTGATTATTGTGGCACAAAATTGGATTATTCTAAATACAGTTGGATGATTGAAAAATACGAAAGCAAAGGAAAAGTAGCCAATCCATTTAGCAAAATTAAATGGCTTTTACTGGCAATTTATACCATTGTTTTCATCGCCATATCAGCTATCATCCTTTCAGCCAATGCTGATACGCTCTTCCAATTAGCTCATTACGATGAATGTGTAGAGTATTGCTACGATACCTTTGATACAGTATCTATGATGCACGAAGTGGTACCGGGTGTTCTTCTTGATATTTCGACAGATGATTCCACCTTGCGTACATGCTTCTACTCTACTGCCAATTCAGGTTTAACAGCTATGGAAGCTGCCAAAGCCTATTGTCAATACTTAAGCAATGAAGGTTTTCATTTAAAAGATAAAACAGATAGTTCCCGCACCTATTATAAAATTATTTCCAATCCGGAGCTTCGTTTAGATGGACACTTTGAAATGGAAATCAGATTTGATAATGCGGAAAACACAGTCAAAGTAGAGTATTGTATCGACGATTCGCCATACGAAGAAGAATAGAGCATCAAAAAAGAGAAACATTTGTCGTATTTTTATGACTTTTGTTTCTCTTTTTCTTGTCATACCAACTCTTCTGTGCTATTAATAGTATTACACATATTTTTCTATATATCGTCTCGCATCATAAGACAGATATCCAAGGACTACTCGTCCATATTTTCACTTTTTTATCACATATCAAGGAGGATTTATGCCCGGAAACACCCTGAATTCAATATTACACCTTCATCTCAATAATGAACTTCAAAATTATAATTTGGATGGAAAATGGAACGATTATATTGCCGTTCAGAAAGAAGTTTTAAGAGTGTTGCGAGATGCAAATTTTTTTGATAAAAATCTGATTGTTCATAAAGACAGCGGAATGATGATTAAGATAACACCACGAGGCATCCGCGAAACATTTGGAAATGGTAAAAGGTTCAACGCCACTTCTAAATCAACCAAACAACGCAAAGTTGCGACAATTATACATATAAAAAATTTGATTAAAAGTCCTAAGTTACTCAACCTTCCTAATGGACAATACAAGAGACTTAGAACTTTTTTATTCATAGTTTTCGAGTTACTCAACCTTCCAAATGGCTACTGCCAAGCAGACCCTCAAGAGACTCGAAACTCACTAATAATATATCATTCACCCAAATCAAAGTCAACTTCCATATTGCAACTTTTAAAAACTTCGTGTACAATGACGTTGTAACAAAATAAAAGTTATACGACTGGCGGAAAAATAAGCCTCAGGCTTGTTGTGGGAGTACCCACAGGGAGTATAACTTGTACAATGAATTGCCGACCGCCTGGGCTAGCCGTACCTTAAGTACAGATTGCCTGGGGCGGTTTTTTATTTTATTTAATGGAGGATAAATCTACTATGAAAATGCTTGATTTAAAGCAAGAACTGAGTAACAATGCATACCCTGGACGCGGAATTGTCATCGGTAAAACACCGGATGGAAAAAAAGCTGTAACTGCCTACTTTATTATGGGCAGAAGTTCAAACAGCCGTAACCGCGTATTCGTGACAGAAGGAGAAGGCATCCGTACAGAAGCTTATGATCCTTCCAAATTGGAAGACCCTTCTTTAATCATCTACGCACCGGTACGCGTTCTTGATAACTATACAATTGTAACAAATGGTGACCAGACAGACACAATTTTCGATGGTATGTCAAAGGGCGAAACTTTTGAACAGTCACTTAGAATCCGTGAATTCGAACCGGACGGACCAAACTACACACCTAGAATTTCAGGCATTATGAAAGTTGAAAACAACACTTTCCACTATGCAATGTCAATTTTAAAGAGCAACAACGGAAATCCGGATGCTTGCAATCGTTACACATTCACATATGAAAACCCTGTAAACGGCGAAGGTCACTTCATTCATACATATATGCATGATGACAACCCACTCCCAAGTTTTGAAGGCGAACCAAAATTAGTTGCCATCGACAACGATATGGAAGCATTCACAAATATGCTTTGGGAAAACTTAAATGTAGATAACAAAGTTTCATTATTTGTCCGTTACATCGACATCGAAACAGGTAACTACGAAACAAAAATCATCAACAAAAACGCTTAATTTATAAATTTTACAAGGAGAAAAATCATGAACGAAATTCAGTTAAAATATGGTTGTAACCCAAACCAGAAACCATCCAGAATTTTTATGGCAGACGGAAGCGAACTTCCGGTTACTGTTTTAAACGGAAAACCGGGCTACATCAACTTTTTGGACGCTTTTAACGGCTGGCAGTTAGTAAAAGAATTGAAAGAAGCTACAGGTCTTCCTGCTGCTACATCTTTCAAACACGTATCTCCTGCTGGTGCTGCAGTAGGTCTTCCACTTTCTGATACTTTGGCAAAAATCTACTGGGTAGACGATTTAGGCGAATTATCATCACTTGCATGCGCATACGCAAGAGCCAGAGGCGCAGACAGAATGTCTTCTTTCGGTGACTTCATCGCCCTTTCCGATATCTGTGATGCCGATACAGCAAAACTAATCAAACGTGAAGTTTCAGACGGTGTTATCGCTCCGGGCTACACAGACGAAGCGCTTGCAATCTTAAAAGCAAAGAAAAACGGTAACTACAACGTAATTCAGATTGATGCAAACTACAAACCTGCTGAGTTGGAAGTAAAACAGGTTTACGGTATTTCCTTTGAGCAGGGCCGTAACGAATTGAACTGTAACGAAGAATTATTATCTAACATCGTTACAAAGAACAAAGACCTTCCTGAAAACGCAGTTATCGATATGAAAATTGCACTTATCACATTAAAATACACACAGTCAAACTCTGTTTGCTACGTAAAAGACGGACAGGCAATCGGTATCGGCGCAGGACAGCAGTCAAGAATCCACTGTACACGTCTTGCAGGCCAGAAAGCTGACAACTGGTACTTACGCCAGTCTCCACAGGTTATGGGCTTACAGTTTGTAGACGGACTTGGCCGCGCTGACAGAGATAACGCAATCGACGTTTATATGGGTGAAGAATGTATGGACGTTTTGGCAGATGGTGCGTGGGAACGCATCTTCAAAGTAAAACCGGAATTATTTACTTACGAAGCAAAACGCGCTTGGCTTGATGGTATGAAAGACGTTACTGTTGGTTCAGACGCTTTCTTCCCATTCTCAGACAACATCGAAAGAGCTCACAAGAGCGGCGTAAAATACATCGCTCAGCCGGGGGGCTCCGTTCGTGATGACGCTGTTATCGACTGCTGCAACAAATACGGTATGGTAATGGCATTTACAGGAATCAGATTGTTCCATCATTAATTAATATGCATAAACATAAAAACCGCTACGCAAAACACAACTGCGTGGCGGTTTCTTTTTCTCATCCGTCTATATTTGATTCCTTAATATGCTTGTACAACACATTTTCCGGCCCCATAATATCATAAGACACTTCCTTACTCTGTTCAAACGTACCAAATGCATCTATACCGGTAATCCTTCCGTTCAACACTTTTTTCTCACTTCCTTTTTCTATCATAAATGCTACAAAATCACCTTGCTTATATTGGGGATATCCAAGTTTTTGTAAAAAGATATCACACCCTAATTCTTTAATCCCCTCATAAAGCATCTCCGATTTTCCCAGCCGTTTATTTCCATGATAGTGTCCAAAAAACCATTTTTCATAGTCAAGTTTTTCTTCAATTTCAGACAACCACTCTTCTGTGGATTTATCCACCTTACTTTGGTCAATGAAATCCAGAAACAGTTCACGTGGTTCGTACTTAAGCGGGGCTGTATGGGAAAGCACATAGTCAACCTTCCAATTTGCTTCGCATAATTTATCTTCTACGTATTCTTTAATTTCCTCAGAAGGTTGCTCATCTTCAAACCACGGTGCTCCTCTTAAAAGACGCCATTCCTTATCAATGGAATACGCACCGCCAATTACAACAACCTTTTTCCCATTCAAGTCATAAATTTCTCCATCCTTTGCAAAAAGCAAATTCGGATATTCTTCTTCATAATATACAACGCCGCTATTCCACATTTTTTCTTTATAACAATTTAAAGACTGTGGCCTGGCTTCATGATTTCCATATATACAAAAAAGCGTAACAGGAAGATTCGCAAGCAATTGTTTAGCCGCCCTATCTCTTGCCCCTAAATCGAAATTAATTCCTGCATCACCAAGAACAATTATCACATCATCTTTTGTGGTTACATAGTTATGACAAAACAACTCTATTTTCCTAAAATCCCTATGACAATCTCCGGTTATGTATATTTTGTCCATTAAATCACTTCCCGTATTTCATCCTTCGTTCTCTGTACCATTCCCTGCACCATAGCGCCTCGTCCGCCACCCTTGGCGCCCAGTTTTTCCCGAAGAACTTTACCAACTTCTTCTACCTTCTGTTCCATACTTCCGGCCATATAGCGGTAACCGTTTTCATCATTTCCAACAAAGGCCATAAAGAGTTCTGAAGTTTTTTGCTTCATGGCATCATCCATTGCTTTGGTTAATGCTTTTGGCGAGAGCGCATCAAAAAACTGCACCGGATTTTGCAAAAGTTTCTCTGTCGCCATCTGACACTCTAAAGTCGCCATCTTAAATTCCAAATCTGCCATATTGTTTTTCAAGCCTTCCACAACCTCAGGCACCTTGTCTTCCGAAGTAGAAAAACTTCTGGATAGGTTCTGTAAAATCTCATGTTTTTTTGCATAATCCTTGTAGGCTCTGTTTCCACACAATACTGTCAGACGCATTCCGCCCTTCCAGTTTTCCGCTTTTACAATCTTGATTATGCCTACTTCAATAGAATTTTTGACATGCGGTGCACAGCAGGCACATTTATCATAGCCTTCGATTGTCACAATGCGTACCGCACCTTCAATTTCCTTTTTACTTCTATATTCCAGCGATGCCAGTTCTTCATCCGGTAAATATTCGCCATAAACAGCCACGTTTTCCATTACAATTTCATTTGCTCTTCTTTCTAAAAACTCCAACTGTTCTTTTGTAATATTACCATTGAAATCCATAGTAAAAAGTTCATCATTCAAATGAAAACCCACATTATCAAAACCAAATTTCGAATGAATGATTCCTGATAAGATATGCTCTCCCGTATGGTTCTGCATTTTATCATAACGATCCTTCCAATCAATTTTACCCTGCACCTTTGCGCCTTCGCAAATCTTAGTTTCTCCGGAAACATTTTCCACGTAATGACAAAGCACCTCTACTCCATCGCGTTTTTCCAGACCCACATAAGAAACCTCATATTCCGTACCTTCTACAGTCAGTATACCTTTATCTTGAGTTTGTCCCCCCTCTTCCGGAAAAAACAAGGTTTTATCCAAAACAAGGCAGAGCCCTTCTTTCGCCGGCTCTACCTGTAAAATTTCCGCTTCAAATACAGTTGCATACGCATCTATATCATATAATTTTTCTGTTGCTTTATATTCATCAGCCATATATTTTTTCATACCAACCTTCTATTTCTTCCAACCTTGCAAAACCAAGAGCCGCACCATTGTGTGCGATTTTCAGTGAAGCAAAAATCTGTGCACGTTTCAGGCATTCTACCGGTTCCATTCCTTGTGCATAAAAGTGTATAAATGCACTAAACAAGGCATCTCCCGCACCAACCGTATTTACCACATCACCTGTTTTCACTGCAGAAAGTTCCACAAATTCATTCTTTTCTCCAAGATACATAAGTGCGCCTTTAGAACCTCGTCCAAGAACAATCACTTTCGGTGTATACATAGCATACATTTCCTTGAGAAAATCCCATGGATTTTTGTTATCTGAAACTATGTTTTCATCGCTCAGGAATACGATATCTGCACATTTCATAAAATCCCTGTTATAATCATCATTTAAATCAGAAAGTACGTGTACATCGGTAGCAATCGTTTTTCCCATCTCCTTTGCCTTTTTAAGTAAAGTTCGGCTAAAGTTACAATTGCAGGCCACAACCAGTTCACACCCGTTAAGTACGTCATCCGCACTTTCGATCGGATATTCCGTTTCCTGGATATCCTTTAAGTCGCAATAAATTTTTCTTTTCCCCTCATCATCAAATAAAATCAAACTTGTAGGAGTCTCCTCCAGTTTCGGTATGATATAAGCGTCACTGATTCCGGCATTTTTAATTCCTTCTAAAACAACCTTGCCTTCCCCATCTTTTCCCAGCATAGAAATAAGGTCCACCTGATTTTCCAGTGTTACGAGCGCTTTGGCCACGTTATAGGCAACTCCTGCCACATTGGATTTCAATCCAAAAAATCGATATTCAATAGGCGAGTACTGCACCGGAAACTGACCAATATTCAAGGTTGTCTCCACATTCACAAGCCCCGATACAACAATTCCACTCATCTTATAATCCTCCTTAGGCATATCACTTAGTTGCATTATATCTCACCAAGAAAGTTCTCGTCTTGCATAATATCATCCGATAATAGCTTTTTTTCTACCATTTGTGTTTTAGGTTTCGTTCTCCGTCATAAAATCAGATTTTTAGTTACATTTTTTCAGCTGTGAATTTGCTTCCTCTTCAGACAATTTGAATTCTGCTACTAAATTTTGAATAATTTGTTCTTCTGTAGCGCCAAGATTTTTACAGACTTTTATAGTCATAATTAAAGTGTACCCCTTGTCAAGGACATTTTAAGAAGAAGGGGTTTTGATTTTTGT
>CAZMND010000084.1:0-9262 GCA_964567585.1 uncultured Lachnospiraceae bacterium | reverse complement strand
GGTCGATAAAAGAACCTGTACCGCCGGCACAGATACCATTCATACGTTGTTCTACGTTGCCGTTTTCAAAGTAGATGATTTTTGCATCTTCGCCGCCTAATTCAATGGCTACGTCTGTCTTTGGAGCATAGTGTTCCAGAGAAGTAGCGACAGCAATAACTTCCTGGATAAACGGTATTTCCAGATGATTTGCCAAAGTAAGACCGCCACTCCCTGTAATGACAGGATGGACATTTATGCTGCCAAGGGATTCCTTGGCTTTTTTCATTAAATTTGTCAATGTTTCCTGGATATTGGCAAAATGTCGTTCGTAGTCGGAAAACAGCAGATTGTCACCCACATCTAAAATCGCTATTTTAACCGTGGTGGAACCGATATCGATTCCCAGTCTAAAGTCACCTGATTTCATAAATATTCGCCTATTCTTTCCTATTTATTATGGGTTGTCGAATTTTGTCACATATTGAAGTATTATACGCCTAGAAAAAACAAATTTCAATGTACTTTCTAAATAACAAATATTAAAAAAGTATAAAATATATGAAAAATAAGTAGATTAACTTTTGAAAAGTTGCCAACACAGGTTTTGGATGATAAAATAAAGTGAAATGTTATGATTTAGTAAGGGATGTAATTTTGAAGTATGAGTAAGTTTGAAAAGAAGTTTGGAAAATATGCGATTAGAAATATATCGCTATATATGATTGTGTGTTACGTGTTCGGATATGTAATTGAACTTATTAATCCGGAATTTTTGATGATGCTTGCATTGGACCCGTATAAAATTATTATGGAATTCCAAATCTGGCGATTGTTTACGTGGGTAATTATTCCGCCCGACAGTCTGAGCTTTTGGGTAATCATCAGTTTGTATTTTTACTGGTCCATTGGAACCAATTTAGAGCATACATGGGGAACCTATAAGTACAATGTGTACTTGTTTACGGGATTTTTATGTACAATCCTTGGAAGTTTTCTGTATCTTGCGGTGGGAACGCTGCAGTATTATCCGGTTTTGGCTCAGACGGGAGCTACGCTTTTGGAGGTTATGGAAACAGTAGGGTATTTGGCATCGTTTTCGTTTTCAACCTTTTACGTAAATATGTCGATTATGCTTTTATTTGCCTTCACATTCCCGGATGTTCAGGTACTTCTTATGTTTATCATTCCAATCAAGGTAAAATGGATTGGAATCGCCTATGCGGTGATTTTGGGATATAACGTGGTGATTTCCGCAATAAACGGAGAGTTCCCGACGGTTATTTTGATTGTTATGTCGCTTCTTAATTTCCTGATTTTCTTCATTAAGCATAAAAGAAGAGTCAAGGTGACGCCGAAGCAGATGAAGAGAAGGGTTGTATATAGGGCGCAGACCCACAGGGCAAATATGTCGTCAAGGCATAAATGTGCTATCTGTGGTCGTACGGAAGCAGACGGGGAACATCTGGAATTCAGATATTGTTCGAAATGCGCAGGGAATTATGAGTATTGTCAGGATCATTTGTTTACACATACTCATGTGAAATAAAATAAAGGAGCTTTAAAATGGATAAGGAATTACAGTTTGCGAGAGCTTTGCAAAAGGTGAAGGAACTGGCAAAATTGTCAGGCAATGCAATTTCTAAAGAAGAAATAGATGAGCAGTTTGGGGAACTTCAGATGTCTGAAGAACAGATGAAACTGGTATACGAGTATTTGGAGAAGGCCAACATCGGTATTGGCAAAGAAGTTGATACGGATGCGCTTTTGACTACGGAAGATACCGGTTATCTGCAGCTTTATTTGGAGGAACTAAAAGAATTGCCGGTTGTAAGCGAAGGCGAAAAAGAGGCTACTATTTTATCGGCAATGGCAGGAGATGATGTGGCGCAGGCAAAATTGATTCAGATTCTTTTGCCGCAGGTAATCGATTTGGCGAAATTGTACGCAGGGCAAGGTGTGCTTTTGGAGGATTTAATCGGTGAAGGCAATGTGGCTCTGACCATAGGAGTAACGATGCTGGGATGCTTTGAAAATGCAGGGGAAGCTCAGAGTGCTATTGCAAAAATGGTTATGGATGCTATGGAAGAGTTGATTGTTTCCTATGTGGCAGAAGATGAGGTTGACCAGAAAATTGCCCAAAGAGTTAATACAATTTCTGACAAAGCCAAGGAACTGGCAGAAGAGCTCGGAAGAAAAGTGACCAAAGAAGAACTGGCACAGGAAACGGAAATTGATTTAGAGGATATTTCGGAAGCGATACGTTTTAGCGGCGGACAAATAGAGTACTTAGAAACGGAAAAATAAAGATTATGGAAAACAAAGATTATAAATATACGATGGCGGATTATTCCAATATTTATCTCGGTGCAAAATTCAGTTATCGGGATGTGATTGAACATCCGGATATAAATTTCAAAATCAAGGCGATTATTGAAAGATATTTTTTGAAGGATTTAGACCCGGATACAACACTGGAAAGCCATTTTTACTATATGACGCCGAATGAGTTTGCGGCGAAAACATATTTGCAGTTAAAGGTAAAAGTTAAGTTTAATATTCTGGAAGAAAAGAAAGGGCTTTTCGGAAAAAATAAAAGCGGATATACTACCAAAATTTTGCCGCTTTCTAAATTTATGGATATTAATCTTGCAAAGAAAAAAACGGGCGGAGTAGTGATACAGGAAATTGTATTTCCGAAAATGACATTGCTTGGCTTTGTATTATAAAAATATTAAGGGGTAATAAAAATGACAGTAGAACAACTTGATGCTTATGAGTTAATTGAAAAAAGACAGATTGAAGACATTCATTCTTTGGCGTATGTGTTGCGTCACAAAAAATCAGGTGCAAGGGTAGCACTGCTTTCCAATGATGATAAAAATAAGGTGTTTTATATAGGATTTCGTACACCGCCTAAGGATAGTACGGGTGTAGCACATATTTTAGAGCATACCGTACTTTGTGGCTCGGAAAAATATCCGCTTAAGGACCCTTTTATTGAATTGGCAAAAGGCTCACTTAATACATTTTTGAATGCTATGACATATCCGGACAAGACAGTGTATCCGGTGGCCAGTTGTAATGACAAGGACTTCCAGAACCTTATGAATGTGTATTTGGATGCGGTTTTCTATCCGAATATATACAAGGAAGAGAAGATTTTCCGTCAGGAAGGCTGGCACTATGAGCTGGAGGATGTCGAGGATGATTTAAAAATCAACGGTGTTGTATATAACGAAATGAAGGGTGTATATTCGTCACCGGATGATGTGGTGGAAAGAAAGATAATGGATTCTTTGTTTCCGGGACATACCTATGGTATTGAATCCGGTGGAGACCCGGATGTGATTCCGAGTCTGACTTACGAAGAATTTTTGGACTTTCACAGAAGATATTATCATCCAAGCAACAGCTATGTATATCTGTATGGAGATATGGATATGGCGGAAAAACTGGATTTTCTTGATAAAGAATATTTATCAAAATTTGAAAAAATTGAAGTGGACTCGAAGGTGGAAGAAGCTCCTGTTTTTGAAAGAATGCAGGAATTGCGTGAACAGTATTCCGTGATGAGTGAAGAAGAGATGGAAGATGCCACTTATCTGGCCTTTGCCGTAAATTTGGGAGGAGGACAGAATAAGGAGCATTATATGGCATTCCCGATTTTGGATTATGCAATTTGTGCCGGACAGGGTGCTGCAATTAAAAAGGCGTTGATTGACAAAGGAATCGGAGAAGATGTCTATTCCACAATTGAAATGGGAATTGCCAGTCCGTATTTTTCCATTACGGCCAAAAATACATCTGAAGATATGAAAGAGGAATTTTTAAATACCATCCGTGATACAGCACTGGAACTGGTGGAAAAAGGAATTGACAAAAAAGCACTTTTGGCTGGTATTAACGGATTTGAATTTCATTATAGAGAGGCAGATTTCGGACATTATCCAAAGGGACTTGCGTATGGTCTTGATATGCTCGATAGTTGGCTTTATAACGATGAAATGGTATTTGACTATATAGAAGCAGAAGAAGTTTATAAAAAACTTCGTCAGGAAATTGACAACGGTTATTTTGAGAAGCTGTTAAAGGAATATATATTGGAGAATACAAATGCTTCTATGGTGATTGTTTCGCCAAAACTCAATATGAATGAGGAAAAGGAAGTGGCGTTATATGAAAATTTGCAGGAATTCAAGGCGTCTTTATCCAAAGAAGAAGTAGACAAGATTGTAGAAGATACCATTGCACTTCGCCAGTATCAGGAAATGGAAGAGCCGTTAGAGGTGCTGGAGACGATCCCGCTTCTTGAAAGAGAAGATATTGATAAAACAGGGCTGAAACTGAAAAATCAGATTATCAAAGCGGAAAATACCGACATTATTATGCACGATATTGAAACGAACAAGATTGCATATTTGCGTTATATGTTTGATATATCCGATTTGGAAGAAAATATGCTTCCATATCTTGGTCTTATGAAAAATCTCATAGGTCTAATGGATACAAAAAATTACAGTTATGCGGATCTTTTCAATGAAATTCATATTCGTACAGGCGGTATTGGAGTTCTTACAAGTTTCTTCCAAAATTTCGAGGACGATATGGATTACAAACTGACACTGGACGTAAAAACAAAGGTGCTTTTTGGTCAGATGAAACCGGCATACGAAATTATGAAGGAAATGATTTTGGAAACTGATTTTTCGGATGTTAAACGTCTGAAGGAACTTTTGTTGGAAATGAAATCAAAGATGCAGAGTTCTTTTGTTTCCGCAGGTCATTCGCTGGCGGCCGGAAGGGCTATGTCTTACTTTAGCGCGGGCAGCAAAATCAGTGAAGAAATTAAGGGGCTTGGACAGTACAGATTTGTTGAAGATTTACTAGGTAATTTTGATGAAAAAATCGATGAAACCATCTGCATTATGCAAAACTTATGTCAGCGTATTTTTGTAAAAGAACGTTTGCTTGTTGATTATACGGGAACGATGGAAGAACTTGAGGCGGTTAAGGAAATAAGCGATACATTTTACAAGGCACTTCCAAACGCAAAAGAAAGCGTGAAGTGTGCAACGAAAATACAGTGCCAGCCACTTAATGAGGCGTTCAAAACCTCCGGACAGGTACAGTTTGTATGCCGTGCCGGCAATTTCAAGAAAAAGGGCTTGGAATACACAGGTGCATTGAAGGTGCTTCGTGTGATGATGGGCTATGATTATTTGTGGAATAATGTGCGTGTCAAGGGCGGTGCCTATGGCTGTATGAGCAGTTTTATGCGAAATGGAGATTGTTTCTTTGTTTCCTACAGAGACCCGAATCTGCAAAAAACTGTTGAAGTGTATGAAAACACCGGTGAATATTTAAGAAACTTTGTTGCGGATGAGAGAACTCTGACACAGTACATTATAGGTACAATCAGTGAATTGGATTCTCCGCTTTCGCCGGCAGCATATGGTGCGTTTTGTCTTGGTGCATATTTATCAGATGTTACGGATGAAATGTTACAAAAAGACAGAGATGAAGTTTTAAACGTGACTGAACAGGATATCAGAAAACTTGCTGAATATGTAGATGCTTTTTTGGAAGAAAACTATATCTGTGTAGTTGGTACAGCTCCAAAAATTGAAGAGAGCAAGGATTTGTTCGGAACAATTGATACGTTGTTCCACTAAAGATGGGAGGGTATGTTATGAAAAAAAGAAGAAACTTTATGTTGGTAGTGCTTACAATGCTTTTGAGCCTTAGTCTGACAGCCTGCGGCAGTAGCAGTGACAGCGTTTCGTTTGAATCTGATACGAATGGTTACAACAAAACTGCGGGGACTGACGGTGGAGATTTGTACTATGAGGAAAGTGAAGCAATAGACGGAGAATGGGATAATGGTTCTTCGAATAGTAACGAGTCGGTTTCTTCCAATCGAAAACTGATTAAAACTGTAGATTTGACAGCGGAAACGTATGAATTTGATTTGCTTGTTGCGACTGTGGAAAGCAGAGTGGCATCTCTTGGAGGCTATATGGAAAATGCCTCTGTACATACAAGATATGATAATTTAAAATACGGGGATTTTGTTATTAGAATTCCGGTAAATAAGCTGGATCAGTTTGTGACGGAATTTTCCGAAATGTCAAACATTACAGATAAAGATACCGCACAAAAGGATGTTACATTAAGTTACGTGGATTTGGAAAGTCATAAGGCAGCCCTCCAGGCAGAAGAAAAAAGCTTGTTAAATCTTTTGGAAAATGCGGCAAGTATTGAAGATATTATTAGCCTGCAGAGCAGACTGACAGATGTCAGATACCAGATTGAAAGTATGGAATCCCAGCTTCGCACAATGGACAATCTGATTGATTATGCAACAATTAATTTGTACATTGATGAAGTGGAAACTTACACACCGGTAGAAGAGCCTTCTATGGGATATAGAATTTCTACAGGCTTTAAAGCTAGTCTTGAAGATGTGGCGGACGGCTTTAAGAACTTTGTAATCTTTGTAATTGTTAATTCGCCATTCCTTGTTGTTTGGGGTATTATTATTGCAGTTTTGGTAATTGTAACCAGACTGATTATTAAAAACGCAATTAAGAAAATGGAAGCCAATGAAGAAAAAAGACTTTTAGAGCAAAGAGCGAGAATGCAACAAAGTCAGGCAAATACAGTAACTAATAATGGACAGAATGGACAGGGAAATGGAAAGCAATAAATCATTTAAATCAGGATTTGTATCAATTATCGGAAGGCCAAATGTGGGAAAATCCACACTTATGAATTGTCTTATCGGACAGAAAATAGCCATCACTTCCAATAAGCCGCAGACCACGAGAAATCGTATTCAGACGGTTTATACAAGTAAAGAAGGGCAGATAGTGTTTTTGGATACGCCGGGGATTCACAAGGCAAAAAACAAGCTTGGGGATTATATGGTGAATGTGGCACAGAGAACCTTGACGGAAGTGGATGTGATTTTGTGGCTCGTGGAACCGACTACGTTTATTGGTGCCGGTGAAAAACATATTATCGAGCAGCTTAAAAAGACAAATACACCGAAGATTCTTGTTATCAATAAAATTGATACGGTCAAAAAAGAGGAAATTCTTCTTTTTATCGATACCTACAGAAAAGAACTGGAATTTGATGAAATTGTTCCGGTTTCAGCCTTGAAGGCAGATAATACAGAGGAACTTATCTCCTGCATTATGAAGTATTTACCATATGGAGAACCATTCTATGATGAAGACACTGTTACAGACCAGCCGATGCGCCAGATTGTAGCAGAGCTTATCAGGGAAAAGGCATTGAAATGTCTGGATGATGAAATCCCGCATGGAATTGCAGTGAGTATTGAAAGTATGAAGTATCGCAAAAATATTTGTGATATTGAAGCGACCATTGTCTGCGAGAGAGATTCTCACAAAGGAATCATTATCGGAAAACAAGGCAGTATGCTCAAAAAAATCGGTAGTGCGGCCAGATGGGAAATAGAAGAATTACTGGAAATGAAAGCCAATCTGCAATTGTGGGTAAAGGTAAAGAAAGACTGGCGTGACAGCGATTTTCTACTCAAAAATTTCGGATATAATTCAAAAGATTCAGAATAGTTTTTTCATTAATGTGCAATCTAAAACTATGTTAGATTTTTAGGAGGCACAAGATGAATGAGATGAATTACTGGAAGCAATTTTTTTGTACCGGCAAGGTGGAAGATTATTTGAAATACAAGCAGTGCCGGGAAAATGAAACACAGAAAAAAGAAGAGAATATGAAGGTAAAGGAAGAGAGTCCTTATGCAGGATTTTACCACGGTGACGGGAATAGTTATTAAAACGGAACCAATTTCAGAATATGATAAAAGAGTAGTTATTTTAACCAAGGAAAAGGGAAAAATCTCAGCTTTTGCAAAAGGCTGCAGAAAACCGGGCAACCGCCTTATGGCGGCTGCTAATCCCTTTTCCTTTGGTGAGTTTAGACTTTATGCGGGGAAAAACTCTTACAACATTATGGAGGCAAATATCAAAAACTATTTTGACGCACTAAGGCGGGATTTTGATGCGGCTTATATGGGAATGTATTTTTTGGAAGTGGCCGACTATTATACAAGGGAAAATTTAGATGCGCTTGAATTATTAAGGCTTTTATACCAGTCCTTAAGGGCACTGGAGTCGGGGAAGTACGATAAAGCCTTTGTCAGAATGGTCTTTGAAATAAAGTCCATTGTAATCAACGGCGAATTTCCGGGATTACCGGAATATAAAAACTATCTGGATGATACGGCGTATGCTCTTTCTTACATAGAAAAGTCCACGATTGAGAAATTGTTTTCTTTTGAGGTCTCAAAAGAGGTCCTGGAAGAATTGGTACAAATAGCAAAAATTTATTGTAACCGTTTTCATGATAAGCGGTTTGCAAGCCTGGATATTATAGAAGACAAAAATCAATGTTGAAAAACTTCGCTAAGTTATATATAATGTAGTTTACTGGGGTTTTTATGCCCACTAGTATGTAATACTATTTATTGTTTTGAATGGAGGGACGTAATGCAAAAAAGATATTTGGCATTGGCGTTACTAATTGCTTTGTTTTTAACGGGATGCGCGGGGAAGCCGAGCGTTTCAACTTTGAGCATCAGTAAAGACGGAGAAGTGGAAAGCTATATAGTAGAAGAGTTTGCGGCTTCTTATTACGATGCCCAGGAACTGAAAAATAATGTGCTGAATGATATTTTATATGCAAATGAACAGTTGAAGCAGACAGCGATCGAACTGACAAGTTATGAGTTGGTTGAAGGTGTTTTGAGTGCCACAATCGAATATCAGAGCACGAAAGCGTACGAAGACTTCAATGAAGAAACATTGTATGTAGGTCTTTGGGAAGAAGCGGTGGCCGAAGGATATAAAATCGACGCCGATATTGAAAATGATAATTATCATGTAATGGTTTTCACGGAACCTGTGAATGTGAAGGTGCCGGGGGAAGTATTATATGTTAGTGACGGCTTACAAAAGACCGGTAAAAAGACGGTGACTGTCACAGATAAAGAAAAAGAAATTTATTACATTATTTATGAATAAATGAGGAAAGAGGTAAACTATGGAAAAGACTATGGAAAAAATCGTAGCATTGGCAAAAGCGAGAGGATTTGTATATCCGGGCTCTGAAATTTACGGAGGTCTTGCCAATACTTGGGATTATGGTAATTTAGGTGTTGAATTGAAAAACAACGTAAAAAAAGCATGGTGGCAGAAATTCGTTCAGGAAAATCCATACAACGTAGGTGTTG
>CAZMND010000083.1:0-9363 GCA_964567585.1 uncultured Lachnospiraceae bacterium | reverse complement strand
GGTGACCACATTTATAAGATGGATTATGAAGCGATGCTGGAATTCCACAAGAGAAACGGAGCGGATGTAACGATTGCTGTTATGCCGGTGCCGATGGAGGAAGCAAGCCGTTTTGGTATTATGATTACGGATGATAACCGTAAAATTTGCGATTTTGAAGAAAAACCGGAAAATCCCAGAAGCAATCTGGCTTCGATGGGCATTTACATATTTAGTTGGAAGACCTTGAAGGCAGCTCTTATTGCGAATGCAGAACAGTCGGGTCTTGATTTTGGGAAGCACGTGATTCCGTTCTGCCATACACAGAATAAGGAAATGTATGCTTATGAATTTAACGGCTACTGGAAGGATGTAGGAACACTTCATTCTTATTGGATGGCCAATATGGAATTAATTGATTTGGTTCCGGATTTCAATTTATATGAAGAATATTGGAAGATTTATACAAAGAGTCAGGCGTTGCCACCGCAGTATTTTTCGGGCGAAAGTGCTGTTGAAAAGAGTATCATAGGCGAAGGCAGTGAAATTTACGGTCAGGTTTATAATTCCGTAATCGGCTGTGGCGTTACAATCGGCAGAGGCACTGTTGTCAGAGATTCCATTATTATGAATGAAACCGTAATCGGTGATAACTGCGAAATATATAAAGGCATTATTGCTGAAAATGTAGTGATAGGTAACTATGTGAAGCTGGGTATCGGTGATGAAGTTCCGAACGAAAAAGACCCGCATATTTACAATCATGGTATTGTGACAATCGGTGAGAAGAGTATTATACCGGATGGTATCAGCATTGGTAAAAACTCTGTAGTGGCCGGTGTTACTACTTATGAAGATTACGAGAATAATTACTTGCCAAGCGGCAGAGCATTGTTGAAAGCAGGTGTGGAAAAATGAGAGCAGTAGGAATTATTTTAGCCGGTGGTAATAACCACAGAATGAAAGAGTTGTCTCAGAAAAGAGCCATTGCAGCGATGCCTATTGCCGGTAGCTATCGAAGCATTGACTTTGCACTTAGTAATATGTCCAATTCTCATATCCAGCAGGTGGCGGTTATGACACAGTATAATGCCGGAAGTTTGGGTGATCATTTGAATTCTTCAAAGTGGTGGGATTTTGGACGTAAGCAGGGCGGTCTTACTGTTTTTACACCGAGTATGACCAGTGAAAATAGTTTTTGGTATCGTGGAACTGCAGATGCAATTTATCAGAATCTTACATACTTAAAGAACTGTCATGAACCGTATGTGGTAATTGCATCCGGTGATTGTGTCTATAAATTGGATTACAATAAAGTATTGGAATATCATATCAACAAGCAGGCGGATTTTACGGTTGTAGTAAAAGATATGCCGGCGGATGTGAATGTAGATCGATTCGGTACAGTACAGATGGCAAGGGACAACCGAATTACAAGTTTTGAAGAAAAACCGATTGTAGCAAGGTCCAATACCATTTCCTGCGGTATTTACGTGGTACGTAGAAGACAGCTTATTGAGTTGATAGAACAGAGTGCGGAAGAAGGCAGATTCGATTTGGTAAAAGATATCCTTATCCGTTTCAAAGATATGAAGCGTATTTATGGATATAAACTGGATAGTTACTGGCAGAATATTGCGACAGTGGAAGATTATTTCAAAACCAATATGGATTTCCTGAAAAAAGATATTCGCGATTATTTCTTCAGACAGTATCCGGATATTTATACAAAGGTTGATGATTTGCCGCCTGCGAAATATAATTACGGAGTACAGGTAAGAAACAGTCTTGTTGGCAGCGGTTGTATTATAAACGGCACCATTGAAGATTCTGTAGTATTTAAGAAGGCATACATTGGTAATAATTGTTATATTAAGAATTCAATTATTATGAATGATGTATATATAGGTGACAATTGTCACATCGAAAACTGTATTGTGGAAAGTCATGGTACAATTCGAGAAAATTCATACTTCCGAGGAGAAGATGGTATCAGAATTCTAATTGAAAAAAACGACAGATATGTAATTTGACATCGCGGGGAAACAAGCATAAGGGGATAACCAAATAGCAGGGGGGACAGCCGGATGAAGGTTACAGATGTAAGGGTTCGAAAGATTACTAACGAAGGCAAAATGAAAGCTGTCGTGTCCATTACATTGGATAATGAATTTGTGGTACACGACATTAAGGTGATTGAAGGTGAAAAAGGCCTTTTTATTGCAATGCCGAGTAAGAAGGGGAACGATGGGGAGTATCGTGATATTGCTCATCCAATCTCTAAAGCGACCAGAACAGAAATACAACGGTTAATCCTTGAGAAGTATGAAGAAGCACTAAAAGAACTCAGTGCTGATTAGTGCAAGACTAATATGTTACTTTATAGAAAAACAATTAGGGTTTGGTATCAGAAAGAAAGAGAATCAATTTGACTTATAGTTACAATTGGTTCTCTTTCTTTATTTTTGTATTTGTGATATGATACATATAATGCGCAAATTATGAAACTCGAATAGAAAGAGGAAATAAAATGTATATTATAGTTGGACTTGGGAATCCCAAAAAGGAATATGATAATACGAGACATAATATAGGATTTGATGTAATCGATGCACTTGCCGATGAAAACCGAATCGGTATGACGGAAAAAAAGCATAAGGCGGTGATTGGTAAAGGTATTGTTGCAGGACAGAAGGTGATTCTGGCAAAGCCGCAGACGTATATGAATTTAAGCGGTGAGAGTGTCAGAGAACTGGTGGATTATTATAAAATTGACGAAACGTATGAATTGATAGTTATTTCGGATGATATCAGTCTGGATGTGGGACAACTCCGTATCCGCAAAAAGGGAAGTGCAGGTGGACACAACGGGCTTAAAAATATTATTTTACATTTAGGACATGATAGCTTTCATAGAATAAAAATGGGTGTAGGGGAAAAACCGAAAAACTTCGATTTGGCAGATTATGTACTGGGCCATTTTTCAAAGGAAGAACGCATTGTTATGGATGAAAGCACAAAGGATGTATGTCGGGCAATTGAGATGATGATAAATGATGATACGGACGGAGCGATGAATTTATTTAACAAGAAAAAGACGGAGTAGATTCAGTTTTTAACGGTAAGTGTGACAGCGAGGTAGGAAAGTGAAGTTTTTAGTGGAACCGATGCAGGAAATGGCCGCTTTTGAGGAGGCAAAAAAACTGCTTGCAAAAAAAGAAGTAAATATTGGTTTCTCGGGTTTGTCCGATAGTTCAAAGCTTCATATGACCTATGCGCTTTCTGAGGGTATTCGTAGCAAACTGATTGTTACGTACAGTGATATAAGAGCAAGGGAAATCTACGAGGAATATCGTTTTTATGACCGTATGACGTTTGTTTATCCGGCGAAGGATTTGATTTTTTATCAGGCAGATGTACACGGGAATGAGTTGACACGGGAGCGTGTGAAAACCTTAAGACGAATTGTGGAAGATAAGCCGGTTACGGTGGTAACAACTTTTGATAGTTTAATGACACCGCAGGTTCCGTTATCTGTTTGGAAGGCTCATATTTTAAAACTTAATAAGGGCGGTGCTTTGGATGAAAGTAACATTGCCACACGTCTTGTTAATATGGGTTATGAAAAAAATTATCAGGTGGAAGTACCGGGGCAGTTCAGTATCAGAGGTGGTATTGTTGATATTTTTGATTTGACGGAGGAAAATCCGTATCGAATCGAATTGTGGGGAGATGAAATCGATTCTATCAGAAGTTTTGATGTTTTAAGTCAGCGTTCGATTGAAAAGTTGGAATCGGTGTCTATTTTTCCGGCAACAGAGCTGGTGCTTGGCAGTAGTGACAAAAATATGGGACTGGAGGCCATCAAGAAGGAATGCAAGGAGACTGCGGCGAAATTCAGAAAAAGAAGCAAGCCGGAGGAAGCTACCAGATTAGAGAAACAGGTGGCGGGATTTCTCGAACAGGTTGAGTTTCAGGCGGGCGCCAATTTTGACAGTTATATACACTTTTTTTATAAATATACAGACTCGTTTTTGGACTATTTTGACAGGGAAAGGTCTGTTGTTGTTTTGGATGAACCGGTGCGTATAAAGGAACATGCGAATGCGGTGGAGCTGGAATTTCGGGAAAGCATGATGCACCGAATGGAGAAGGGATATCTGCTACCGAAACAGATGGAATTACTGTGCGCAGTAGAAGAAACTGCGGCCAGGGTGCTATTTTATAAATGTATTTCGGTATCGGCGCTTGATATGAAAAATCCAATAATTAAGGCTGATAACAAATTTGATATTACTTCAAAAAGTATTTCTTCGTATAATAACAGCTTTGAAGCGCTTACAAAGGATTTGCAAAGATATCGTAAAAACGGATACAGAATAGTTATTTTATCCGCGTCCAGAAGCCGTGCGGGGAGACTGGCAAGGAATTTGCAGGATGCCGAGATTCCGGCATTTTTTTCGGAAAATCCTATGAGGGGTTTAAAAGCCGGTGAAGTGATGACTTACTACGGTTCCATTCATAAAGGTTTTGAATATCCGTTAATTAAGCTGGTGGTTATCAGCGAAAGTGACATTTTTGCCACAGAGAAGAAAAAGAAAAAAAGAAAGCCTGTCTATGAAGGGCAGAAAATTCAAAATTTTACAGACCTTAAGGTGGGAGATTATGTAGTTCACGAACATTATGGTCTGGGAATATACAAGGGAATAGAAAAGATTCTTGTAGATAAAATTGCCAAGGATTATATGAAAATCGAATACAAAGGCGGGGACAATTTGTATGTGTTGGCCACCGGATTTTCCGTTATCCAAAAATATGCATCGGCAGATGCCAAGAAGCCGAAAATTAATAAGCTGGGCGGAAAAGAATGGGTAAATACCAAGGCGAAGGTGCGCGGTGCGGTTGATGAGGTGGCAAAGGACTTGGTGCGTCTTTATGCCATCAGACAGCAAAAAGAGGGATACCCTTATTCGAAAGATACTGTGTGGCAAAAGGAATTTGAAGAAATGTTTCCGTTTGAGGAAACGTCGGACCAGCTTTCTGCCATAGAAGAAACTAAAAAGGATATGGAAAGCACTAAGATTATGGACCGCCTGATTTGTGGCGACGTAGGTTATGGAAAAACGGAAGTTGCCATTCGTGCGGCTTTTAAAGCAGTACAGGAAGGAAAACAGGTAGTAGTTTTGGTGCCTACCACCATTTTGGCACAGCAGCATTACAATACATTTTCGCAGCGCATGAAAGATTTTCCGATCAGGGTAGAACTGCTATCCAGATTTCGCACGGGAACGGCTGCCAAGAAAACCTTGACCGATTTGCAAAAGGGGCTGGTGGATATTGTCATCGGTACCCATAGGGTATTGTCGGACGACGTGAAATTTAAGGATTTAGGGCTACTTGTTGTAGATGAGGAGCAACGTTTTGGAGTAACCCATAAAGAAAAAATTAAACAGATGAAGGAAAATGTTGATGTTTTGACATTGACGGCAACACCGATTCCGAGAACGCTTCATATGAGTCTTATCGGAATCCGTGATATGAGCGTCTTGGAGGAAGCTCCAAATGACAGAATGCCGATTCTGACCTATGTTATGGAATATAACGAAGAGATGGTGCGCGAGGCGATTGTCAGGGAATTATCCAGAAATGGCCAGGTTTATTATGTGTACAACAGGGTAAATAATATTGCTGATGTGGCAGCAGCTTTAGAACAACTGGTTCCTGAGGCAAACGTGGCCTATGCCCATGGGCAAATGAAAGAATCGGAGCTTGAAAAAATAATGCTCGATTTCATTGAGGGAGAAATTGACGTACTTGTTTCTACAACGATTATCGAGACGGGACTCGATATACCAAATGTAAATACTATGATTATTCATGATTCGGATAATCTTGGTTTATCGCAGCTATATCAGCTTAGAGGACGAGTGGGGCGTTCAAACCGGAATGCGTATGCGTTTTTAATGTATAAGCGTGACAGGATGCTGAAGGAAGTAGCTGAAAAACGTTTGCAGGCTATTAAAGAGTTTACAGATCTTGGAAGTGGTTTTAAAATTGCTATGAGGGATTTGGAAATCCGCGGAGCAGGAAATTTGCTTGGAAAGGTTCAGCATGGCCATATGGAAGCGGTTGGATACGATTTATATTGTAAAATGCTGAATGAGGCTGTGAAGAAGGAAAAGGGGATTGAAACAACCATCGATTTTAATACAACTATTGATTTAGATGTAGACGCATTCATTCCAAACGAGTATATTATGAATGAGTACCAAAAACTGGATATTTATAAACGTATAGCCAGTTGCCAAAACAGCCAGGAATGTGATGATATGTATGATGAGATGAAGGACAGGTTTGGAAATGTACCAAAATCTGCCGATAATTTGCTTCGCATTTCACGAATCAGGCTTAGGGCGCATAAACTATATGTATCTGAAATGAAAGGAAAAAATGGGGAAATCCGCATTGTGATGCATAAGGATGCAAAAATCAAAGTGGAAAACATTCCTGTTTTTTTGCAAAGACACAAAAAGGAACTTTCCTTTCAAGCATCAGGCGTGCCTACATTTTTCTTTAAATATGTTAAGATTGGGATTGTAGAAAAGGACGCGGAAAATTTATTAATGTACGCAAGCAAACTGCTTGAGGAAATGGAGGAGCTTTTATTATGATTATAGATACACATGTTCATATCGGCGGTGAGAGCGTTGGGTTTGATATGACAGAGGCGATTGTTCTTGAATCTATGGATAAATATAATATTGATGTATGTCTGATTTCTAATGGGGATTCCGGTGAATATGGACACAATTTGGAAAAAATACCGGAAGAAATTCAGATAGACCAAAAGAAATCGCTGAAGAGAGCCATTAAATTCGCAAAAGAAAATGAAGGGAAAATTTTTGCAGGTTTTTGGTGTAAGCCGCATCACGAACTGCTGGATGAAGAAATTGAAAAATTGATTGCCGAAAACCGCAAGTATCTTATTTTCCTAAAGGTGCATCCGTATCACTCCAATCTGGCATTTGATGATGATAAAATGATTCCGTATCTGGATTTGGCTGTAAAATACAATTTGCCGGTAGTGGTGCATACCGGAAGCAGTTATAATGACAGCCCCGAAAGAGTCTACAATATGGCTCAAAAGTATCCGCAGCTTAAATTTGTAATGGCACATATGGGTCTTGGTACGGACAATCAACTTGCAATTGAATTAATGGAAAAAGCGGACAATTTGTATGCAGATACGACGTGGGTGCCTATCAGTACAACATTGGAAGTAATTAAACGTTATGGCAGCAAAAGGGTTATGTTTGGTACGGATAGCCCGATTGATGGTGTGGATACGTATTACTGCAATAAAGAGGGTGAGCCGAGCCTTTACAGACAATACTTCGGAGAACTTAAGAGTATGCTTTCAGAAGAAGATTATGAAAATTTGATGTGGAGAACGGCAAAAGAGATATTTGATGTTTAAAAAATTTTCGCTCTGATTGGAGATAGGAAAGGATAGAGAAAAGATGATATATGATAATGTGTTAGACGCAATAGGGCAAACTCCGATTATACGTCTTAGCAGAATGAATGACGAGGACAGTGCTGAGGTGCTGGTGAAATTTGAAGGCTTAAATGTGGGTGGTTCCATTAAAACCAGAACGGCCTACAATATGATTAAAGCCGCGGAGAAGAAAGGATTAATCAGCAAAGATACCATTATTGTAGAACCTACAAGCGGTAATCAGGGAATCGGTCTTGCCCTAATCGGTGCGGTAAAAGGCTATAAAACCATTATTATTATGCCGGACTCAGTAAGTGAGGAAAGACGCAAACTTGTAAGACATTATGGTGCGGAAGTAATACTGGTACATGATGCGGGAAATATCGGCGAATGTATCGATGAATGTTTGCAGACTGCCCTTCGTATGGCGAAAGAAAATCCAAATGTTTATGTTCCGCAGCAGTTTGAAAATGAAGCGAATCCAAAGGTACATAAGCATCATACAGCACTGGAGATTATGGAACAAGTAGCAGGCCCTATCGATGGCTTTTGTTCGGGCATCGGTACAGGCGGTACAATTACCGGTATCGGTGAAGTTTTGAAGGCTCAGAATCCGGATATTACGATTTGGGCGGTTGAACCGGAAAATGCAGCTATTTTGGCAGGTGGTAATATAGGAACACACCTTCAGATGGGCATTGGTGATGGCCTTATCCCGAAAATTCTGAATCAAAATATTTATGATGATATTTGTATTATTTCTGATGAGGAAGCTTTGCAGACGTCTAAAGATTTAGCAAAAAAGGAAGGTCTTATGTGTGGTATCTCAAGTGGAACCAATGTGGCAGCAGCCTTGAAACTGGCTAAAAAACTTGGCAAGGGAAAAACGGTTGTAACGGTTCTTCCTGACACTGCGGAGAGATATTTCAGTACGCCACTTTTTGAAAATGAATAAATGAATGTGCAGAGCATAGTGTGTTTATGAAAAATTAATTTGTTTTTTTTCGGTAAATGCACTATGCTATTTTTATAGGTTTCGTTCTCTTTAGAAGGAGAACTTATCTTATGAGCAAATCTAAACCATTTCAGGAATTAAACTTAGTCGACGGCTTCTTATTTGGAGCATCAACAGAAAATCCGGAAGATGCAGAGTATATTGCAAAATTAATTATTGAACGAGCTACAGGACAAAAAGTCGGGGAAGTAACAGTCACCCAAGAAAAACCATTGCTTGGTGTGGACGTGGGATATCATGGTATACGCATGGATCTGTATGTTACTGAGCATGAAAGGGAGCGCATTGCGAAAGTGTATGACATTGAGCCTAATCGGTATGGAATCGCCGAATTGCCACGGCGCAGTCGTTTTAGTCAGGCACTAACGGATGCTAAACTTTTAAAATCGGGTGAAAACTATAACGATATGCCGGAATACTTTTCAATATGGATTCTGACAAAGGACCCTTTTGGGCAAAATCAAATGCTATATAGTGTCAAAAATTATGTGGAAGGATTCCCGGAGATTGTGTATAATGACGGTGTAACAAAACTATTTTTGTATGTGGGCGGAGAATTTGGTGGTAACGGGGCATTGAAGGATATGCTTCGTTATTTCGGAAAGTCTGACAAAAACAATGCGGTGGATAAAGACATTGAGAAACTACATACAATTGTGGAGAAAGTCAAACACAATCGAAAGGTAGGGGAACAGTATATGACATGGCAGGAGATGCTTGATTACGAAAAAGAAGAAGCAAGACAAGAGGCACGCGAAGAAGGACTGGCAGAAGGACGTGCAGAAGGACGTGCAGAAGGCATATTAGAAAATATCATTTAAACTGTACCCTATAGAATGGACACGATAAGAAGAAGGGTTCCCTAAAAATG
>CAZMND010000082.1:0-9760 GCA_964567585.1 uncultured Lachnospiraceae bacterium | reverse complement strand
TGCCTACCGCATAAATTGATTGTTTATGTGGTAGGTGAGGATATAAGCGAAGTTGATGCGGTGGTGAAGTAAATGAAGAAACATATTGCATATTTGGGTTTACTGCTGACTTTAGCATTGATTTTATCTTATGTGGAATCGCTTATTCCTATTTTTGTAAGTATTCCGGGTGTGAAATTAGGACTTGCAAATCTGGTTGTTTTGATATGCTTATATGCATATCCTGCGAAGTATGCATTTTTGATTTCAGGAATGCGTGTGATTTTAGCAGGTGTGTTATTTGGAAGTTTGTTTTCAATATTTTACAGTCTGGCGGGCGCATTTTTAAGTCTGATAATTATGCTTTTGGCAAAGAAACTTTTTAAACTTGGAATACTGGGTGTCAGTATTTTGGGTGGCGTGTTCCACAATGCGGGGCAGCTTCTTGTTGCTATGGCGGTTGTATCCAATTACCGCATTGGTTATTTGTTTCCGTATTTATTGTTATCGGGGATTTTGACGGGAGCGATTATTGGATTTATTGCAAACATGATAGTTCCTTATTTGAAAAAACATTTATAATATACGAGGTATCAGATGTACGCATATTTAAAAGGTGAATTGGAAGGTATAACTGAAGATGGAATTGTTGTAGAAGTGAATGGTATTGGCTACAATGTGCGTATTCCGAAGGAAATTGTATCCCAGTTGCCGCCGCTACATTATAAAGTGCAGATTTTTACATATACAAGTGTACGTGAAGATGCATTTCAGTTATATGGCTTTTTGACTGCGAGAGATTTAGAACTGTTTAAGAAATTAATTACAGTTAATGGAATTGGTCCAAAAGTTGCACAGGGGATTTTATCGGTTATGGATGCGGATACATTGTCTTTTGCCATTATGGCGGGAGATGCAAAAATGATTGCAAAGGCTCCGGGAGTTGGTGCAAAATCTGCGGAACGTATTATTTTGGACTTAAAAGATAAGATTTCTATAGACATAACGAATCTTTCGGAAGATGCAGATGCCGGTGAGGCGGTCAATAAGCAGTCTGATTTTATCAAGAATGAGGCTGTGGAAGCGTTGGTTGCCCTTGGATATAGTCAGTTTGAAGCTGCGAAAGCTGTTTCAAAGGTAGAAAGAAGCGAAGAAGATACTGTAGAATCCGTGTTAAAGGCGGCCTTTAAATATTTGTACTAATTTAAGTGGGGACTGTTTATGGCAAAAAGAATAATTGAAACAGAAATTCAGGAAGAAGATTATAAAATTGAGGGCTCGTTGAGACCTCAATTTTTGAATGAATATATTGGTCAGGAAAAAGCGAAAGAAAGTTTGCGCGTATACATTGATGCAGCAAAGAGTCGAAAGGAATCATTAGACCATGTGCTTTTTTATGGACCTCCGGGGCTTGGGAAGACTACATTGGCAGGTATCATAGCCAATGAAATGGGTGTGAATGTGAAAGTAACCAGTGGGCCCGCTATTGAAAAACCGGGAGAAATGGCGGCAATTTTGAACGGATTGCAAGAGGGGGATGTTTTGTTTGTGGATGAAATCCACAGATTGAATAAGCAGGTAGAAGAAGTACTTTATCCTGCAATGGAGGACTTTGTAATTGATATTATGATTGGTAAAGGTGCTTCTGCGCGTAGCATAAGACTTGATTTGCCGCATTTTACATTAGTAGGTGCAACTACAAGAGCGGGACTTTTAAGTGCACCCCTGCGAGACCGTTTTGGTGTGATACACAGGCTTGAGTTTTATACGGTGGAAGAACTGACAACAATCATTATGCATTCAGCCAAGATTTTGAAGGTTGAAATCGAACCAAACGGTGCAAGAGAGCTTGCCAGAAGAAGCCGTGGAACACCGCGTCTTGCAAACCGTATTTTAAAGAGAGTAAGAGATTTTGCCCAGGTAAAATATGATGGTGTCATTACTGAAGAAGTTGCCAAGGTGGCGCTGGATATTATGGATGTAGACAAGATGGGTCTTGATCACATTGATAGAAATATTTTGTATACAATGATTGAAAAATTCCATGGAGGTCCAGTGGGACTTGATACTTTGTCGGCATCTATAGGTGAGGATTCCGGTACTGTAGAAGACGTATATGAACCGTATCTTTTGAAGAACGGATTTATTATGCGAACTCCAAGAGGAAGAGTCGTAACTGAGGCGGCATATCGCCATTTAGGACTTGAAATCCCTTCTTAAGAAGATTATAATAATATGTAAGTTGATTTGTGGGGATTTCATAATTGGAGGGCGCATGGTATGGCAGTCAAAACAGATACAGAAGTTATAATTGGCGGAAAGGTTTTTACTTTAAGTGGCTATGAAAGTGAAGAATATTTACAGAAAGTAGCTTCTTACATAAATAATAAAACGAATGAGTATAATAAAGTTGATGCATTCCGCAGACAACCTTTTGAAAGACAGAGTGTTTTGCTGCAGTTAAATATTGCGGACGATTATTTTAAAGCGAAAAAACAGATTGATGTGCTCGAGGAAGAAGTCAAAGCCAAGGAAAAAGAGTTATATGACTTGAAACACGAATTGATTTCTACTCAGATTAAACTTGAAAACTTGGAAAAGAATAATAAGAATATGCAGTTGGAACTGAATGAGAATGCAAAAAAGATTGTTCGGTTGGAAACTGAGATGAAAGATTTGAAAAAATAGTAAAAGGCTGTCTAAATGACATTAGTCATCTGACAGCTTTTTTGTATATTAAATAAACGTTTGGGAGACTTTTTTATGAAAAAAGTAGAATTATTAGCTCCGGCAGGAAATTATGAGGCATTTTTGGGTGCAATTCATGCAGGGGCTGATGCGGTTTATCTTGGCGGGGAAAAATACGGAGCAAGAGCTTATGCGGATAATTTTTCGGATGAGGAAATTATTGCGGCTATTCGATATGCACATATTTTTAATAGAAAGGTGTATCTTACAATTAATACACTGATGAAGGAAGCAGAATATATTGCTTTGTGTGATTATGTGAAGCCGTTTTATGTCAGCGGACTGGATGGCGTTATTGTGCAGGATTTGGGGGCGTTTTCGGCTTTAAAGGAATGTTTTCCGAAACTGGAATTACATGCAAGTACACAGATGACATTAACAAGTGAATTGGGCATTACTTATTTGAAGGAAGCGGGTGCAAGCCGTGTTGTACCGGCCAGGGAACTATCACTTAGTGAAATACAGACCATTAAAGAAAATGTTGATATAGAGATAGAATGTTTTGTTCATGGTGCGATGTGTTATTGCTATTCGGGACAATGTCTTTTCAGCAGTATTTTAGGTGGTAGAAGCGGTAATAGAGGTCGTTGTGCCCAACCTTGCAGACTACCATATAAATTTTCTAAAAATGGTCAGGAAAGCTATCCGTTCAGCTTGAAGGATATGTGTACCATAGAATTTATTCCCAAACTGATTGAAGCCGGAATTGATTCCTTCAAGATAGAGGGTAGAATGAAAAAGCCGGAATATGCGGCCGGAGTAACTGCGATTTATCGCAAATACATTGATATGTATTATGAAAGAGGAAGCGCCGGATTTAAAGTTTCCAAAGAAGATATGGATAATCTGTCGAAATTGTATATCCGTAGCGAGATTCAGGATGGCTACTATTTCAGGCATAACGGAAAAGAAATGATTACGCCCGGCAAACCGTCTTATTTGGGCTCTGACGAGGGTTATCTTCACAAAATAAGACAAAACTACATTGAACGGGGAGAGAAAGTGCCGGTTGAGATGTATGGTTTTTTTTTGGCTGGAGAAAAAGCTGTACTGAATGTGACATATAAGAATATAAGTGTTTCTTTGGAAGGAAATGTAATTGATACGGCGCAAAACAGACCGATGACAAAAGAAGACATTGAAAAACAACTTTTAAAACTGGGAAATACGGTTTTTGTTTGTAAAGAACTGAATACAGAGGTTGGAGATGCGATTTTTATTCCCAATAAAGTGTTGAATGAATTGAGAAGAAGTGTTTTACAACTGTTGGAGGATGAAATCATTAAAAATAATGGGTTTGATGTTTGCAGAGCGGATTATGTGAAAATTGAAAAAACGGTAAAGGAAAATAATTTCTCCGTTACAAATAAAGAATTTTCTGTTTTTGTAACAACAAGAGAGCAATTGTATGTGCTTGAAAACTCAAACTATTTCTTTGACAGAGTATATTTGGATTATCAGCTATTATTGGAATTGAACGAGGATGAAATAGATGCATTTGCAAAGAGATGGGTGTTGGGAGTTGTATATCCAAGAATTATCAGGAAAAATGCATTTGGAATTTTAGATGAAATTTATAATAAAAGCAAAAATTTGCATATTGCAGTTATAAAAAATCTGGAAGCTTTACAATTTTTGAAAAACAAAAGGTTTTCGGGAGATATTTTAAGTGACTATACATTATACGTATGTAACTCGGGTAGTACAGACTGGGCGTTGAAGGAAGTTCAGGGGATTTGTTATCCGGTTGAACTGAATAAGGGAGAACTGATGCAAATTCAATTGTCTGATACCTTAAGAAAAGAACAGCTGGTATATTCCTATTTGCCTTTGATGGTAACGGCTAATTGTTTAAAGAAAACGACTGACCGATGCGGTCAAAAAAATTTGTACGAAACGGTTTATGACAGATACAAAAAAGCGTTTGTATCAAAAAGTAATTGTAAATTATGTTATAGTGAATTATACAATTGTGTTCCGTTATCTTTGCATAAATATTTAAAGGATATGCATCATCCGGTGAATGCATATCGGATTGACTTTACAATTGAGGATTCAAAGATGACAAGCCGTGTTTTGGATTTATATTTTGGAAATGGTATGGATTCGGAATTGGGTGAGTATACAACCGGACATTTTAAACGAGGTGTTGAATAAAGAATGGCAACAATTATTGGAAAAATATTACAATTTTTAATTGTATTATTGGGAACATTTTATACATTTGAATGCTTCTACTATTTTAAAAAATCAAATGAAATTACAAAAAAGCATCTGTATATAAGACAGTATATCTGGATGTTTTGTATTCATTTGTTTTGTTATATCACGATGTGTATAAATACAGGTGAGAATAAGTATTTATTATATTTTATTATTCAGTCGGCCTTATTTGGTGCTGTAATTACGGCTACGTCGATTTTATATCCGAAGGGAAATAAACTTTTAATTAATAATATGTGTTTTCTGCTTGGAATAAGCTTTGTAATGATTGCAAGGCTTGCGCCGACACGTATTTATAAGCAGTTTTTAATTGTCTTATTATCTATTGTGATTGGTTTTCTTGTACCGGTAATTATGAAAAAGGTAGATGGTCTTAGAAAACTTAAATGGATATATGGGGCGGTCGGATTGTTTGTTTTATGTCTTGTATATGTTATGGGAAGTGTAACGAACGGTTCCAAATTATCCTTTTCAATCTTCGGCATAACCTTTCAACCGTCAGAGTTTGTGAAGATTTTGTTTGTATTTTTTATTGCAGCGTGTCTTTATCAGACTGCAAATTTGAAACATATTGTGATAGCGGGAATTTTTGCTGCAATGCATATTCTAATTCTTGCATTGTCGAGAGACTTGGGAAGTGCACTTATCTTTTTTGCGGTATATGTTTTGATTGTTTTTATAAGCAGTAATAAAAAGCGGTATTTGTTTGCAGGAATTTTGGGTGCTGCGGCGTGTTGCATAGTGGCGTATCAGATTTTTTCACATGTCAGGACCAGGGTGGAAATCTGGATATCACCGTGGGAAACAATTGATACGGGTGGTTATCAGATTGCCCAGTCGTTATTTGCCCTAAGTAATGGCGGTTGGTTCGGAAAGGGACTTTTTCTTGGAAAACCGGGTACAATTCCGTATGTGACGGAAGATTTTATTTTCTCGGCTGTCGTCGAGGAACTGGGGCTGATATTTGGTATTGTGATTATTTTGGTGTGTTTAAGCATCTTTTTAGTCATTATGAATTCTGCTGTAAAAATGAAAGATAGCTATTATACCTATGTGTTGATGGGGCTGGCTATTTTATATATTTTCCAGATTTTACTGACGATTGGCGGAGGTACGAAGTTTATTCCGTTAACAGGTGTTACCCTGCCGCTTGTAAGTTATGGCGGTAGTTCGGTGCTGGCTACGATATTGACATTCTTTTTGATTAACGGATGTATTGCCAAAAATGAAAACAAAAAGACGTTAATAGCTAAGAAAACTGAAGACCAAATGATTTATGTATCGATATTTTTTGTGGCAGTCTTTTTGATTATGATTATATATACGTGCGTTTATGTACGTGGAAATGAAGTGAATTGGAGCATAAACAGTTATAACTCGCGCCTGGAAATGCTGAAAAAGGAAACGGAAAGAGGAACGATTTATGCATCCGGCGGAGAAACTCTTGCGGTAACAAGAGTGGATGAGGATGGTTTGGAATACAGAAGTTATCCATATGGAAGTGTATTCAGTCATATTGTCGGATTTGAAAGCAGAGGATATCTTGGTTTGGAGGCGCTGGCGAATTACTATTTACTTCATTCGCATGAGTCATTGCGCGGACAGGTTTCCAATGCGCTGTATGCAAGGAAAAACGAAGGGGATAGTGTATATACCACATTGAATGTGAATTTGCAAAAAGCAGCCTATGAAGCATTGGGAGATAATGAAGGAGCTGTCATTGTAACCAATCCGTCCACCGGAGAAATTCTGGCGATGGTTTCCAAACCGGATTTTGACCCAAATACCTTAAAAGAAATTTGGGAAGATATTGTAGACGATAAAGACAATTCGGTTTTGTTAAATCGTGCGACGCAAGGATTGTATGCACCGGGTTCTGTCTTTAAGATTGTTACTACCTTGGAATATTTAAGAGAGAATAATAATGATTCGGGCTCGTATCAATACAATTGTGAAGGCTCATATGTATCTGATAGCGGTGTGATTAATTGTTATCACGGAGTACATCATTATTCGATTGATTTAAAGCAGTCTTTTGCTAAGTCGTGTAACTCATCATATGCAAATATTGGTAGTGGATTGAATGAATACAAGTTTAAAAAGACGATAAATGAGCTTATGTTTAATGAAAAATTATCGTTTGATGTACCGACTGCAAAAAGCAGTCTTGTTATTGATGAAAATACGACAAACGGCGATATGCTTCAATTTGCAATCGGTCAGGGTGAAACATTGGTGACGCCTATGCATATCAATCTTATTACACAGGCGGTTGCAAATGCAGGTCTTGTAATGAAACCTATGGTTTTGGACTATGTAACTAACAATCAGGGGATTTTGGTTAAAGACTTCAAGTCTGAGGAGTACAAACAATTGATGACCGCAGGCGAGGCAGGGATTTTGAAAGAATTTATGCAGGAGGTTGTTTTATCGGGAACAGCCACAAGTCTTCAAAATGACCTGTATACAGTGGCAGGAAAAACAGGATCGGCAGAGTTTAAAGAAAACAGCACTGACAGTCATGCATGGTTTACCGGATTTGCACCGGTAGAAAATCCGGAAATTTGTGTTACGGTTATCGTGGAAGAAGGGGATCTCGGAAGCAGAACTTCGGTTCCTATTGCGAAAAAAATTATGGATGTCTATTTCGAAGGACTTGCGAATTAGGACGATTTGCTTTATACTATTCTTAATTTAGTACACACCAGTTCAGGAGGTATAGCAATGATAGAAGCAACCAGCTGTGGCGGTGTGGTTATTTTCCGAGGTAAGATATTGCTTTTGTACAAGAATTTCCGTAATAAGTATGAGGGCTGGGTTTTACCGAAAGGAACAGTAGAAGAAGGCGAAGAGTATAAGGAAACAGCCCTTAGAGAGGTACTCGAAGAGTCTGGTGCGAAAGCTAAAATTGTTAAATATATCGGTAAAAGTGAATATTCCTTCAGTGTCCCGGATGATGTTGTAGAAAAGGATGTTCACTGGTATTTAATGATGGCTGACAGCTATTATAGTAAACCACAACGCGAAGAATACTTTGTAGATTCCGGATTTTATAAGTATCATGAAGCGTATCATCTTTTGAAATTTGCAAATGAAAAACAAATTTTGGAAAAAGCATATCGTGAATACTTACATTTAAAAAAGACGAATCAATGGATTAAGTAAGAAAAAAGATTGCGCAAGCCGCAATCTTTTTTTATAAACTTTTCAATAGACTATTTGGAAAATAAAAAAAACGTGGTATGATAGACAAAAGGAGTCGTTATGAAATTTATAGAGTATCTTTATGTCAGTAATTCCATAAAAAATGTCAATAAAGTAATATCCAAGCTAAAACGGAACGTAGGACAGATTAAAGTTTATATTACTGCAATATCTGAAAATCCGACAGAACAGCTGGATATTTATCATTGTAGTGTGCTGCAGCAAAAGTATTTTCATAAAAGTAAAGATTTTACAATTGTTGCGATTACAGACAGTCACGCCGAAGCAGTTACATATGTACAGTATCTTACCGAAGATTGTTTGAAGGTGCGAGGGGATTGTAAATTGAAAGAATACTTATTAAGTGAATCATTTAAGGGAATAATAAGCGATAGAGGATAGAATATGATTGTTTCTATTATACTTGGTATATTGAAAGTAATCGGTATTATATTGCTTTGTATTCTGGGGCTATTATTGTTGACGGTTTTCGTTGTGTTGTTTGTGCCCATTAGATATAAAGTCTTAGCCGATAGTAATATAAATGATACGGATAAAGAGTATCACGTGACCGCAAAGGTTTCCTGGCTTTTGCACCTGGTACGTGGAAAATATGAGTATCCTTCGGAGGAAGGTTTTGTCTTAAAGGTTGGTCCGTTTACCGTATATGGTAAAAAGGAAAAGCCTGAGCCTCGGAAAAAGAAAAAAACTTCCCAAAAGAATACGAAAGAATATTCTGAATCAAAAGAGCAGGAAGAAACCAAATCAGAGGCAATGCAATCTGCAGAAACTAATCCGGAAACTACAGGCATTTTGGAAGAAGCCCTTGATACAGAGGAGAAAGAAAAATCAAAGAGAAAGACTTTGAAAGAAAAGATACTCTACACACGACAAAAAATATATGATAAAATAAATAGGATACGTGCAAAAATAAAATATATTTTGGCAAATGTGAAAAAATATGTGAATATCATACAAAGTAATGAGTTTAAAGCAGCTTTTGCACTTTGTAAAGATTCACTTATACGACTGTTTAAGATGATTAAACCAAGAAAAGTCAAGGTTGACGGGACGGTAGGAATGAAAAGTCCTGACCAGACAGGATATGTTTGTGCTGCAATCGGAGTTATATCACCGTTTTTTAAAAAGCAGATACACGTCGTTCCCGATTTTGAAAATTTTATAATTAGAGGCAATGTTCTGATAAAGGGAAGAATATATTTATTTGTTGTTTTGGTAGTTGCAATAAAAGCATTCTTTGATAAAAATATCAGAAAGGTAATAGAAATGTTTCGCAAGGAGGAAGTTGTAAATGAGTAATAACAATTTAAATGATGTAATGCAGTCTTTGTTTAAAGGAATGGATACTGTTTTATCTACAAAAACCGTAGTGGGTGAACCGACACAAATCGGCGATGTTATTATATTGCCACTTGTTGATGTGAGTTTTGGTGTAGCGGCCGGAGCATCTCTTTCTGATGCAAAAAATAACGGTGGCGGCGGACTTGGCGGTAAAATGAGTCCAAACGCAGTTTTGGTTATCAAAGATGGCACAACAAAGCTTGTTAATATTAAAAATCAGGATACAATTACAAAGGTGCTGGAT
>CAZMND010000081.1:0-9774 GCA_964567585.1 uncultured Lachnospiraceae bacterium | reverse complement strand
TCCTAACTTGACATTCGCTCCACGGAAAACCTGCCACTCGGGCAGCAACCTCACGTTTCATAGCTATCAATGCCACAGCAAGACTTAGTATATATCACAATTTTAGGGAATGCAAGAGATTTTTTTAAAAAATTGTACTTTTTTTCAAACAATTTAAACAATTTGATTTTGCGTTGTATTTAATAGGTAAAAACACCACAAAATCTAGTATTTTTATGAGTATTGCCAAGAAATGTGCTTTTAGTGTATAGTGTATATAGTTGTATAGAGGATTAAGAGATGCGAAGCATCTGCTCTACAGCAGATGCCGCAGACGAGTTTACTCGTCCTTCGGTACATGTTGTAGAGCGCAGACACCGTAGGTGTCTTAATCCTCTCGCAGATTATATATAATATATAGAAGAAACAGGAGTAAAAACTTATGTGGATTGCAAACGAATGGAAAGACTATCAGGTTTTAGATACCTCTTCCGGTGAAAAGCTGGAACGTTGGGGTGACTACCTTTTGGTACGTCCTGACCCACAGGTTATCTGGAAAACCGAAAAGAAATTAAAAGGCTGGAAAAAACCAAACGGCCACTATCATAGAAGTTCCAAAGGCGGCGGCGAATGGGAATTCTTCAATCTGCCGAACGAATGGAGTATTAACTACAAGGATTTGACCTTCCATCTAAAACCTTTCAGTTTTAAACATACAGGTCTTTTCCCTGAGCAGGCCACAAACTGGGACTGGTTTTCTGATTTAATAAAAAAAGCGAATCGTCCTATCAAAGTATTAAACTTATTTGCCTATACAGGCGGTGCCACTTTAGCTGCTGCCAAAGCCGGTGCACACGTAACCCATGTGGACGCGTCCAAAGGTATGGTCCAGTGGGCAAAAGAAAATGCGGTAGCTTCAGGTCTTGCGGAGGCACCTATACGTTATCTGGTAGATGACTGCGTGAAGTTTGTGGAACGCGAAATCCGCCGCGGCAACAAATACGATGCCATCATCATGGACCCTCCATCTTACGGTCGTGGTCCAAAAGGCGAAATCTGGAAAATAGAAGACAGTATTTTCCCGTTCATTGAATTGACAACACAGATTTTGGCAGATGAGCCATTATTCTTTTTAATCAACTCCTACACAACCGGCTTACAGCCTGCGGTGCTTTCCTATATGGTAAATACCGCCATTGTAAATAAGTTTGGCGGAAGTGTGGAAGCAAACGAAATCGGTCTTCCGGTAGAAAGCAACGGTTTGGTACTTCCTTGCGGTGCATCAGCAAGATATATCGGACCTGCTAAATAAGATAATATATAATAAGGAAAATAATCATCCACCCGCCTAGCGGGTGGTTTTGATTTTTCGGGCATAGCCCTAATACAACTGGCTACGCACAAGTGCGTCTTTTGTTGGCCTGCCAGCCACGCATGGTTTACTTGCTACCCGTAAACGGGTCTCGTGGGTCAAACAGGCTCAACTGGTCACATTCTTGGTCGTGTTTTAGTTGATTGGCTATATAACTTTTTATTGCCGCAGTATTCTTTCCTACGGTATCTACATAGTATCCTTTACACCAAAATTCGCGATTTCGGTATGCAAACTTCATATTTCCATACTTTTGAAATATCATTAAACTACTTTTTCCTTTTAAATATCCCATAAATCCCGAAACGCTCATTTTGGGCGGAATGCTTAGTAGTAAATGAATATGATCCGGACATATTTCTCCCTCAATTATCTCTACGCCCTTCCATTGGCATAACGTTCGGATGATGTCACGGATATCATCTCTTTTCTCGTTAAAGAATACTTTTCTTCTGTATTTAGGTGCAAAAACCACATGATATTTGCAGTTCCATTTTGTATGTGCTAAACTTCTAGCATCAGTATTTTGTTCTGACATTATACTGTCCTCCTAATGTGTTTTTATTTACGTAACTGGCAGGTCACGTCTTTATTATACACATTAGGAGTTTTTATTGCTGAATACACCGCTAAAGCTCTACGGAACCACGCGACTATCGCGTGGTTTTCTAAATACAAAAACGTACTGTTGCTTTAATAACAGTACGTTTTTATATTTCTTCGTCAAACTTTAAAATTTTAGTTAATATTCTTTTATTTCAACCACTCCGGCAACTGAAAATCTCTTACCATATGCATATATCCCGGAATGATGTCCTCCATCACATTGCCTCCCGTGTAAGCAAAAGGCGGACGTGTCGGATAATACATATACATTCCATATGCGAATCTAATTACCATAACAATGCAGATAAACACCACAATCTTGGTGACGTGTTTTAGCGGTTTCCCCAAAACATATCTGGTGACTATTATATATAGAAGAAACACCATCCACAGATACACCGCCGGATTGATGTAAAAAGCTTCTCTAAACTGTCCTGTGAGCACATATAAAAGCGCCCTTGTTATTCCACATCCTGGGCATGGTAAGCCAAAGATAATGACTGAAGGACAAAAAGCGCCCTCTAATTTATGCAGTACAAAATATAAAATAATCAGAATAATCGGTATCGGCCAGAACTTTTTGACATCTGCCAAAATCCTTTGCCCTATTTTCTTCATATGTTTATTTCACCATTACTTTCTCTTCCCATTTACGGCTCTTCCAACGGATCCCCATTAAAATCGCACGCATACATTCGTCCATAGCAAGACCAATCCAGCTACCGACTACAAACCACTTCAACGAAATACCGAAAACGTAGGTTCCGAGGACTGCAAACAAATACATAAATATTACCGCAATCACAACCGTATATGTGGCATCGCCTGCAGTTTTTAATGCATTACCGAATACGATATTACAGATTCGTCCAATTTCCAATACAACATCCACTACAAGAATCATAACAACCAATTCAATAATTCTTGGGTCATCCGTAAAAATACGCATAATGTATTTTCCCGTCAGAGCAAAAACGCCTGCTACCGCTACTGCCGTTATCACACCAAGCTTCGCCGCTTTAAAAGTTGCCCTTTGACACTCATCATATCGCTTTTCACCGATACGCCAGCCTACAATAATGGCATTGGCACTTGCAAGTGCAACACCGGCACAATACGAGAACATTGTGATCTGGCTGGCATAAGATCTGGCCGTAACATAAATTCCGTCATCGCTCATTTCATTTAAAAACTTCATAACAATCGCCATCGCTATATTATATAGCGCCGACTCCATCGCAGACGGTACTCCCACCTGCAATATATTTTTACAAACAGTCGCATTGCTGATAGTTTCTGTATCTTTTGGAATCCGAATCTTTCTGATACACATAATAACGCCAATCAAAAGACCAACACCTCTTGATATGGCAGTTGCAAGCGCAACACCTGCCACGCCCCAGTCACAGACAAATAAGAAAACGCTGTTGAGCAAAACATTTAAAACATTGGCTACTATGTTTGTAATAAGTGGTTCCTTGGTAAAACCAAACGCACGCAAATAAGAGGTTACAACAGGAGTCAACGCCGTCAAAATCGACGTACCACCTACAATACACATATATACTGTCGCATATTCAAGCAAACTGTCTGCAATTCCAAGCAACCGCAATACAGGCTCTGACCAAAACAAAAGAAGCACCGACAAAACGCCGCCGATAATACCGTTAAATATCACGCCGATATTTCTTGCCTGTCTTGCCACGCCATTTTTACCGGCTCCGATATATTGTGTCATTACCGCCATTACACCGGTAGAAATTACTGAAAAACTAATCGTAAAAACACCCAGATACGTGTTTGCGGCACCAACCGCACCAACTCTGTCATCCCCTACGGTAGACAACATCAACGTATCGATACTTCCCACCAGCATGAAAAACAACACTTCTACAAATATAGGAAAAAATAATTGTCTTAATCCTTTTTGTCTGTTATCCAATCTTGTCACCTTCCACTAATAAAACCACAGTTTCATACGCCTTCACTGTACCATCAAATATACCTTCCTTCAAAAGATTATATTTGCCGGCATATTGTGGCACATCCACTGCTTTGTTTTCATTATGATAAATTATTACAACTTTTCTTACATTTTTATTATCTTCAAGACTTCTCTCTTCTATTACAATACCGTGTTCATCGTCTGTCAATAATATCTTCTGTGCACCTTCCACGATACAAGGCTCACTCTTTCGAAGTGCCAGAGCCTTCTTATAATAAGAAAAAATATCCTTATCCTGCAATTCTTCCCTCCAGAGCATACCACGTCTACAGTCAGGGTCTTTACCGCCTGTCATACCCACTTCGTCTCCATAATAAATCATCGGGCATCCGTGAGATAAAATCTGTATACTTGCCGCCAGAAGCTGCTTCCTTTTACTGTCCTTTACAATATGCATAAATCTTGGTGTATCATGACAATCAATCAGATTCCACAATACATCATAGGTCTCCGGATGAATCGACCCTCTCATATGTCCCATTCGTCCCGCAAACTCAGTTGCCGAAAGCGTTCCATCACCCACAAAACCAAGCAACGCGTCCCTGAAATGATAATTCATCAGACTGTCCCACTCATCGCCCTGTAAATACGCAGGTGCAAAAAACCAATTTTCACCCACAATAAGTGCATCCTCTTTAAACGCTTTGATTTCTTTTCTAAACCATTTCCAGAAGCCGTGGCTGATTTCATCGCCCACATCCAGCCTCCATCCGTCTATATTACATTCCTTCATCCAATAAGTCACTACATCATAAATATACTTTTGCACTTCCTTATTGGAGGTATTTAACTTCGGCATTCCACCAAAATATCCAAAGCACAAATAATTTGGCTTTTGTCCAAAAGTACTCTTTAACGGAAAACTCTTCGGATAATACCAGTCTTTGTATGCCGAATTTTCTCCATTCTGTCTTAAATCCGCAAAGGCAAAAAAGTCCATTGCAGTGTGATTAAACACACCATCCAACATAACATACATTCCGAGGGAATGCGCCTTATCTACCAATTCCTTCAAATCTTCCTTCGTTCCAAAGCCCGGGTCTATTTGAAAATAATCTGTGGTGTCATACTTATGATTACTGCCGGATAAAAAAATCGGTGTCATATACACAATATCCGCACCCAAATCTTTTATATACTCCAGCTTATCGGTGATACCCTTCAAGTTACCGCCGTACATCGCTCTCCAATTTTTCATCGGCGAATCGTACCACAACTTTTCATTGACCTTCTCGCCACCTGCAAAACGGTCCGGAAAAATCTGATATACCACCTTTCCCTTGGCCCACTTTGGCACTAAGAAACGGTCCTCTTCCTTGCTCTTTAATGGACAGTCAAACATCTGGCTGATTTCTTTCGGCTTTTTCTCCCAGAAAGTATAATTACCATAGAAAAGACTTTTTCCATCTTTATCTATCAGTTCAAAGAAATACCTAAAGCATATCATATCAAGTGGCACTGCAATTTCATAATAATCTACAATACCATCTGTTGCTACCTTTGGCATTTCAGCCATCTTCTTATCACTGCTTTTTAACATGTGTATGTATTTATCTCTGCCGTGAAAAATCACCTTCAGAGCATCGTCCGCCTTAGTTCTGATACGAAATACGTACTCTCCCCCGGCATTCATAAAACAATAGTTTCCATCCATATAGTGTAAAATAGCCGCTTTCTCCATAACACCCTCCATAATGATTTAATTATATCGCACTCTTTCTTCTTTTATCTTGCATAATTTCGTTTGAAAATAACACTTTTTCCACCATATATGTTATAATTGCCTAAAAGGAGGGAGATTAATGAATCCGAAACTGAAAGAAGCCGCTGTCCACGGCACTAAAGAATACCCTTTTGCAGTCTATGATTTACAAAAAATCGGTCCGTCGTTTCACGTATCCCTACATTGGCACGAGGAACTGGAAATCGTATATGTGTATGAAGGTCCGCTATATCTTACCATTGAGAACCAGGACTACATCGGACAAAAGGGCGACGTTTTCATTATAAATTCCATGGAAATCCACAAAATGCACGTACAGGATATGAACGTGCGCTATGGCACTCTGCTTTTCCCCCTGAATTCTCTCTTATTTCAGGAGGCCGACGAAAGCACACGCAAATATTTGCAGCCTCTTTGCACAGGCGATATGATGTTTGCTCGCATAATCGATAATCCTGAATTATCCGAGAAACTTTTTTCCATCATCGCGGAAATCGTACGGCTCAACAGAGAAAAAGTGCCTGCGTACCGTTTTGGTACAAAAGCACTTTTATTACAAATATTGTTTTTATTATTTAATTACCATATGGAATTAGAACGTCGCAAATCCCACAAAAATTCCACGTTAAATCGTGATATCATCTCATACATAGGCGAGCACTATACAACCGATTTAACCCTTACGGAAATTGCAGACACCTTTCATATGTCCTACAAATACTTTTCCAGGTATTTTAAAAACACGTTCAACACAACTCTGTCCGATTACATTATGAAACTGCGTTTAGAACGGGCCGAATTACTACTTTCACAGTCCGAGCTTTCCATAACGGAGATTTCTTTACAGACGGGTTTTAACAATATCAGCTTTTTTATCCGTTCCTTCAAAAAAGCTTATGGTATGACGCCCCTTAAATACCGCAACAAAAACCGCCACTGCCACAACACAGATTGCAAAGCATATTAGCAAGGCACAACTTGAAGCAGAATCCACCTGACATCGTCGGTGCCGTATAGGTTCTGCCCATTCCGTTATACCAGTTACTGCCGGACTTAATCTGACTGTAGGCTCTTTGGTATTCTATATTATTGGGTTCAATGTTCATGGCACGTTGAATATGCTCCAGTGCTGTCGCCTGATTACCCTTTCCGTAGTGGGCAATGGCACTGTAATAATACCACTTACCGTTATGGTTACTGATGGATTTCAAAACATTTAAAGCCTCATCATAGCTCCCATTTTGAATGTATCTTGCGGCCGCATTAAAATACATATCATCGCCGCTTTCACTACTTGTAGTGCGACGGCTGTAATTTTCAAAATCTCCAAAGCCGCCAAAACCACCGAAGCTTCCAAAGTCGCCAAAGCCACCATAACTGCCACGCTGATACCCGCCGTTTCCATAGCCGCTACTGTATCCGCCATAACTGTTCCCGGCAGTGCCATCCATAATACTCTTATACGCCTGCTGAACTTCCTTAAATTTCTCTTCAGCCGCGGCTTTATTCGGATTATTGATGTTCGCATCCGGATGATATTGCCTGCTCAATCTTCTATATGCTTTTTTTACTTCTTCATCACTGGCACCGCGAGGCACACCCAGTACCTCATAGGGATCTCTCATCTATCCTTTACTCCTTTTTGCCTGCACAATTTCATATTTCGTCCAAATACCCGAATACAAAATATTGCGCAAAATATCAATATTTTCTATAAGCGGCAGTTTCTCAAATTCCTTGGCACACTCAGCCGCCATTATGGTTAAAATTTCTTTTACCAGATAATCAAAACTATCCGTGTTGCACATTTTTTCAACAAAAGGATTGTAATTGCCTTTCTTTATATCCTTTTCCAAATCATCATATGCATCCATAATATAAATATACTTGCCAAGATAGTAACCGATTTTCCTTAAATTGTCACTCCACTCATCTTCTTTTACCACAAACAGTTCTGCCAGTATATTGCCGAAATATCCTGCCACAACATCCAGATCCTCTTCCTTCCTTTTTTCCGCCTCCGATAAAAGCCTTAGGTTCTCAGCAACGACCTGTTCCTTCTGCTTGTAAAAATTCTGACGTTTCTTTGTCTTACTATGCAAAATATCGCCGTAGATTTTCTTCCAGATTTTTTTCTCATCCACCCAGTCATCCTGACACTTGTAATAGGATAACAATACCGTCATATCCGCAACATACTCGGTATACTCGTTGCTGATACAACACTGTTTTTTCATAGGATGGGCGATACAACACTTCATTTCCCGATTGTCAACCGGTTCATACAAACTAGTCAACATCATCACAAGAAATGTCATATCATAGCTGAGCGTCAATTGTCCGGACAAGCCGAATCGCTTCTTAAGCGTCTGGCAAAGTCCGCAATAATATCCTCTATATTCATCATATTCCCGGAATCTAAGGTCACCTTTATTGACTACAACATAACCAAAAATGTTAATCAGCTCCTTTTAATAAACTTCGTGTCGCACTTGGTGCATCTGATTTCAATTTTTCCTCTTCCTTTTGGCACCTTTATCTTCTGACTACAGGTAGGACATTTAAAAATCTTATGTGTCTTTTTTAGTTTCCACATACGCTTCTTTTTATCAAACCAGTTCCTTACCGCATAGGATTTTCTCAAATACCATTGATTTTCCGCGCTACGTTTTACACGGTTTTTGGAAAAAATACGGAAATACATATATATCATTCCTGCAATTCCGACGTAATAAACAATTGGATGTGTAAAAAGTCCAAGCACCATCAAAATAAGTGTCAGCACCATCAAAAACTGTGAAAATTGGTCCACACCATATCTACCCATCATAAACCGGGCAAATTTTTCTCTCATATATATATCCTTCTTTCCCGGCAGTTTTCTTCTGCCTTTTTCCTTCTCATTTTACGAAAGATACTCTCTCACATCAATATAGCAAAAGTTAAGAATTTATAAAATAAATATAAAAGTAAGAGCATTTAAGCCTAAAAACGCACAGCGTAAGACGGCTAAAATGCTCTTACTTTTTATTAATAATGTTTTTCACAAAGCGGAAAACATTTTCTTTGTCTTCCGCTCTAAATCCCTTTAATACCAGTCTTTTTCCTGACCTTCGTCCATTCCCCATCTTTTGTTGTTTGCTTTACCAATGTTGGAACCCATATTACCGCTAAATTTTCTCATGCAAAGGAATGCCAAAAATCCTGTGCCACCTACAAATAAAACTGCTACAATCATATAAATTACATTTATCATAATTCTATCTCCCTTCCAAATAACAATTATCTTTCTTCCATTTTAGGATATTCACGTTCTTCCATAATACTCTTATAGGCCGGACGAATAATCTTGTCAACATTGACAAGTTCTTCCATTCTGTGTGCACTCCAGCCGACAATTCTTGCAATCGCAAAAATCGGTGTGTAAAGTTCAAGCGGAATATCAAGCATACTATATACAAAGCCACTGTAGAAGTCTACGTTGGCACTTACCCCTTTGTAAATATGGCGTTTTTCGGCAATAACCTGTGGTGCAAGCCTTTCTACCATACTATAGAGGGCAAAGTCTTCATCACGGCCTTTTTCCAAAGCCAGTCTTTCTACAAACTGCTTGAACACCTGGGCTCTCGGGTCAGACAACGAATAAACCGCATGTCCCATACCATAAATAAGACCTTTTTTATCAAAAGCATCTTTTTCAAGCAATCTTTCCAGATATCTTTTTACCTGTGCTTCATCGGAAATGTCTGTAAGCTCTTCTTTCATAGCGTTCATCATTTCCACTACTTTAATGTTGGCGCCGCCGTGTTTTGGCCCCTTTAAAGAAGACAAGGCTGCTGCCATAACAGAATATGTATCAGAACCTGAGGAAGTAACCACTCTTGTAGTAAAGGTGGAGTTGTTACCGCCGCCGTGTTCCATATGGAGCACCAATGCAATATCTAAAACTCTCGCTTCAAGTTCTGTGTATTTTTTGTCCGGACGAAGCATCAAAAGCAGGTTCTCTGCAGTTGACAACCCTTCCTGCGGTCTGTGAATATATAAACTTTCATCATTCACATAGTGATTGTATGCGTGATATCCATATAC
>CAZMND010000080.1:0-10099 GCA_964567585.1 uncultured Lachnospiraceae bacterium | reverse complement strand
CTGTCGATCATTTTAATACTCCTTTCTTTTGGGTAACACACAACATACCACAGAAGAGGGAGAAAGTCCAGAATTATTTTAAATTCTTTTTTAATCTGTTGGTAATAGACTTGATTTCTTCATAAATCTATGGTAAAATGATTACATTGCTAAAACAAATTCAATACATTGCTAAAAAGCGAGGCTCACATGTCTAAATATAACAATGAAAAAGTGTATCTTGAAGTCAGAGATGCACAATCAATGACAGAAGAAGAAAAAATATTGCTCAATTTGTCGGGATTAGCCGAGTTTGCCCCTGTGGAAATTTGGTCAGCTTGCGGAACTAATCAGCAGATGGCGTATAGTACACACGGTGCATTTAGATACTTTGGCAAGTTTCCTCCGCCAATCGCAACTCATCTAATTACTCAGTACACAAACGAGGGAGATACAGTATTTGATCCCATGTGTGGAAGTGGTACAACAGGTGTTGAAGCCTTATTACTTAACAGAAAAAGCATTTTGAATGATATCAGCCCATTAAGTACATTGTTGGCAAGAGTCAAAACAACTCACTTAGACAAAGATACACTTATACAATACGCAGAGCAAATCTATTCACAATATAGACCGCTAACTGCCGATGAGTATGAGTTCACTCCTTCGTATTTGAAGAATTACACTCATTGGTTTTTACCTGAAACGATTGATTCTTTGAGAGGACTTAGATATCTTATTCAAAACATTGAGGACGAAGATATCAGAGAGTTTTTCTTAGTTTGTTTTGCTGGTACTGTTAGAAGAGTATCAAAAGCAACCACACAACAAGGAAGACTGTTCCTTGATGTGGAAACAGCAGAAACCGATGCGCTACCTTTCTTCAAAAAGCGTGTAGAAACCGCGATTAAAGGCGTTTCTGATTTGCCAACAGATAGACCTAATAATACAACCGTTATATCATACGATTTGCGAGAGCCTGCACCCGAATATCTTTATGATTCCGCAGATTTGATTATTTGCCACCCTCCTTACTTCAATTCGTATAAATATAGTAGCATCAACAGTTTGGAATTGTCTTGGTTAGATGTTGATTATAGTAAACTGAGAAAAAAGGAAGTAAGAGAATTTTTCAAAGTTGGCAAGGAAGAAAATGCAGAAGTGTATGCCAACGACATGATTGAAACTTTGAAAAATCTTTATCCAACGCTAAAGAATGGCGCACGTATTGGATTGATGATTGGCGACACTCAAATACATGGCAACTACATACCTGTAACAAAACAAATACTTGATAAAATTAAAGATGTTTATGAAATCGAGCTTGTTGTATTAAGAGCACCCAAATATACGGAAGCTGCATGGGTTGCGAGCCAACGCAGAGGTGCAAGTAAAGTTGGCGTTTCGCTTTATGATTTCATTATTATCTTGAGGAAAAACGATGAGAAAGATTAAGGTTATTGCAGCTGAAACACATACGCCTGAATACCTTTTGCACAAGTATTGGGCGAGAAAACCGCATAATGTCTTATCGGAATTGATTAAAGAGTTAGTTCCGCAAGGAGGAATCGTTGTAGATCCTTTTTGCGGAAGTGGCGTAGTACTTCACGAAGCACAAAAGCTTGGACATACTGCATATGGATTTGACATCAATCCAACAGCTTGTTTAATTTCTCGTGTATTAACATCGCCTCCGTGCTCTACAGTTTTTTCTGAAACAGTAACTCAAATTCTTGATGAGATATCCGATGAAATTAGTGCATCTTATTCTGAAAATGGACAGCAGATAAAATATTGCGTGCACTCTATAATTGCTAAGTGTCCTGATTGCGGGTTGGTTCAAAAACAAAGCGAAGCAACACCAAGCGGTAAAAACCTATTATGTACAAAATGCGGTTCAAAGCTTAGATTTAATCTTGAACATCTTGTCGGTACTGAAATAACCGCAATAGCATACGAAAAAGGCAAGGAATTAGAAACATCCGTAGAGTTATTAGAAAACCAACAAACCAAATCCAACAATGCAGTTTTTCGACAAGACAACGCGAAGTATACCTTTAATTTTGCAGAAAACAGGCGCATTCTTGCTTACAATGGCATGAACACGCAACATCTTTTCACTACTCGGAATTTTTCGATATTGTGTTACATAGCAAATCGTTTTTCACAAATAGAAGATGTCCAAGTAAGAGATGCCGCTATGCTTCTTCTTTCTGCAAGTGTTGCTCAATGTTCAAGACTTATCGCGAATAGAAACAATCTTTCAACAGGCGGTCCGGCGTGGAGCATTCCGGGATTTTGGGTTCCAGCGGTACATTTGGAAACTAATCCATTGGTTCATTTAAGAGCAAGACTTCAGAAGTTTAATCGTGGTCTTGAAGCATTAAATGCTAATCATCATGAAGGAACAGCTACTATAGAAAAGATTGATTCGAGAATTGGATTAGCAAACCTTAGCAGTAATGGTATCCATTCAGACTTGGTATTTTTTGACCCTCCATACGGAGATAACGTTCCTTATGTTGAATTTTCTTCAATGTGGAACAGCTTTCTTAATGATTTTCCTGATCCTGATGCAGATATTAGTGTTAGCGATAGATTGTCTAAAACTGATGCGTGGGATAGATATGATCATGATTTGTCAACTTCTATTCAAGCAATACATGACAATTTGAAATCTAACGGAAGATTGCTTATCACCTTTAACAACAATGATATGAGAGCATGGAAGGCGTTGCTTTCTTCTTTGCAATCAAATCATTTTACTTGCGAATGTGTTACATATCAAATTCCGGCTGTTGTTTCTTCAAAAGCACAAAAATCAATTGAAGGAAGTTATATTAGCGACATATACTCGGTATACAAAAAAGCAAAAAACAAAACGGTTTCTACATCTCTTTCTCCCGTGTCGGAAGATTTAGTTGCTTGCGCACAATACAGAGGGGGAAAAATATCTAAAGCTTTGGCTCAAAGAACAATGATTATTTCATGGATCAAAAACAATATAAGCGTTTCTCTGTTGGATGAGATGACAAGTATTCAAAATAGCATCTTTTATGAAGAAAATGGCATGCTGTGTTTAAAGTCTTACGATTTTCCAAGCATTTCTCCATTTGAAAAAGATGCTCGGAAACTTGCTTCCAAGATTCTCAACCAAGGGCCATGCGAATGGAAAACGCTATACGAAAAAATCGCGGCTTCGGTTGCAAATTATGGAATTCCTGATCCGCACGAATTAAAAGCAGTTTTAGATGGGTTTGTTACCTTTGACAATAACCGTTGTATTGCATGCGCACCTGTTTCCGAGCAACTATCTATTTTTGATATTATTTGATCAAATCTAAATTAAAGCTTTTTACGATCGGGGCTACATTTATCGTTGTAGCTCCGTTCTTTTTTGTTTGATAGCATGTTTTGCATATCAATCCATTATTATGACGGCAAGTTTCTATTCCAACAATAACATTTGTTTCAAAAGATTTGTACGTTTCCATCTCATCAAAATATCTGTTGAAGACCTCTTGGCGTTCATATTGTGTAGATGGACGTTCTGCTCCCCAAAGCAATCCGACAATAATAGTGTAATTGCTGCGATGAGACCAAAATGAATTGTTCTTTTTCTCTCTTAAGATTTCTGCAAGAGTACCAACGACTTCAACAGACTTGGGTGCTTGATCTCCCGAAATAAGTTTGGCAAGAGAATCCTTTGCCTCAATTATCATAACAACCTTTAATTTATCGTTCACGAGTAAAATATCGGGGCGTGTTTCTTCAAGCTCAAATCGATACACCTCGCCTTCTTCCCCATAAGCGTTGATGCATTTGATAGTTTTCCAAGGACCAGCCGTTGGGTTTGTGAATGCTATATACCAATCCGAGTTGTTTTTGCAAACAACCTCAAACGCCCATCTTGAAATTTCTTCAGTTAGTCTAAAGTTGTACATTAGAACACCTCCTTGCTGCTCAATTTTACGGCAACACCGCCATAGAAGAGAATATAGTCTGTAAGCTCTGTCATAAGTGTCATACCCTTATTTTCGCTCGCTCTGCCGTTTTGGATCGTTTGAACATGCACCTGATGTGGGAAGTATGCAACTACCATTCGTGGAGTGGTATCAAATTTTCCAAATGCCGTAGAATAAGCAGCCAACTGCCCAGTAAATGGATCGCCAAACAATCTTCCGGGCTTGATACTATTGCTGACATACACAAACACAGGCATATCTTTTTCTTTCTTCTTCAAATGAGTTGCCAAACGGGGATATGCTTTAATAACAGTATCAACATAAGTATTCCAACTGTCATAAAGATATACGATGTTTTTTGCAGTCGTCAAATGTCGTCTGCCTGTCCCAGTTCCTGTGTCCGGGAAATCATCTAATTTCATTTTGAATGTCACTGGAGGATTTAATCCCTTGGCTCTCGTAAACAACTGCGATTGTTGAGCAATCCAAGAAGTGAGTTGTGCCGTGGATGGAGGCTTTCCCGAACCTGCATTGTCGGAAAGATAATACGCCTTTCCGTTTGAAATATCTTTCTCCATCAAATAGCACAAAGGATCGTACTTTAGAAGTTCCTTACCTGTCCAGCCAGCTTGCACACTCTTAGGAACGCCATTTATTGTAGGCCATACCAAGAGGTTTGAAATTTTTGGGGCATTATCATCGTTTCCAGTAGCAATTTCCGCAAGATATTTTGCTGTTTTCGGATCGGAAAGAACCTTTTCGCTTGGAAGGAAATCAATGATGTTGTGCCATTGAGAAAGCACAAATTTGAGCATCTCCTGATACTGATTTTCCAAAACGCTTTCCAAATTATGTAACGGCGTCTCTCCTTGTACATGGTTTGCTAATATTCCAAACAGCGAGGTAAAAAGAAGGTTAACACCTGAACCGACATTGTAGTTTTCGGGGTTGTCGATGTCAGAATAATGAAGAACGACGCAAGGGGTTTTTCTGATTACTGATAATTTTATAGCTGCAATTGTTGGCCATATAGAATCGCGTCTAATACCGCCATCTCTGTGTACGCCAAATTCGCTGATTAGATACCAATAAGGAATTTTCAATCTCGCGCTTCCGTATTGGCGTTCGCATCTTTGCATAGCTTGATTTCCCGTAGGAGTTGCTGCTGTTTCTTCTACAGCAAACAATATCTTGTTTTCGGCTGCATCAAACGCAACAAAGTCGGGTTTACCCCAATCAATGAGTTCTTCTATCTTTTTAGGAAGAGGCGACCACGATCTATACGAACCATATACCGTGAGTTCAAGAATGTCTGAATCTTTTTGTATTATGTATTGCGGCTGAAAGCCACGGGCATAGGACTTTTGAACGGTATAACCCGATTTCTTTGCGATATCGGAAATACAGTCGCAGCACCAATTTCCTTCATGGAAACTATCTGCCCAAATCTCTATGGACTTTTTCATTTGTTATTCCTCCTTTTGCCTCCATTGTTGATTAAAAATAAAAATTAGTTTTGACACAAAGTGCAGTTGTTAATATTGTAAATAGTGCATCCAAAATGACATTGATTAAAATATTGACATGAGGAGCAGTATCTTGAAATATCTGCACGGTGCGTTATGAATATTTGAGAATCGTGCCAAATGTCATGCAAGGTAGTTGATCTTAGATTTTCTCCTTCTGTGTAGTAGAAAGAGCATGGATATACCATTAATTTTTCATTAATATACGCTGATTTTCTTGCCGCTTCACAGTAATCAAACAAAGACGAATCCGTTTGCAAATAATTACTGACGAAGGAAACAGAACAAGTATCAAACCCTACACCACATGTTTTAAAGTTTGCTACCGATTGAAAGAATTTTGCCAAGATATCTTCCGGTGTTTGATTTAAGCACAATTCAGTTCTTACGTCTGCCGGCTTGTAATTCAAAAAAATTATGGCATTTACTTTATTCAACCATTTGGGTGGATTTTGCAGAAAGGTCGTGTAACTTGAGATTAAATCTCTTCTCAAAATCATATGTAAATTCACAACTATTCCAAAATTTGAAATTCTCTCAATCGTGGCTTTATAATTCTCGATATTACCATAAATGCTAACAGCCATAGCGCCACAATACTTTTTAGTTGCAATTAACACTTCGTCTGTAAGATAATCTGCGTTGGTTGAATAATTAGGTATTAAACCGCTTTCCACAGTATGCTCAAGAATATCAATAAAGTTTGGGTGAAGTGTAGGTTCTCCGCCGCCAATTGCAATTTGCTGTACTCCGCATTGTTTTGCCTGAGAAAGAAGAAAGGCATAATCTTCTATAGGCATATCGTAGCCACGGCTTTGTGCTTTGCGATAACAAAAATCACATTGACGCTCACAACGATTCGTGATAGATACATCCAACAATAAGGGGCCTTCTTTTCTATACACAAACGCATCTTTTTCTAACATTAATGCTTGTCCGTTAGAAAAATTAAACAATTGAATATAATTATCACCCTTCAAAAATCTTATTTTCATTAGTAAACACTGTTCCTCAGATTAAGATAAATGTCATCTCCTATTACAACCAAACTCTCGTGCGAATAAAAAGCTTCTATCATACCTCCATAATCGCCACTATCACTCAGTTCACCATAGAAAACGGTTTCACCATCTAAATATCTTTTTTTAATTTCCGCTTTGTCGGATGCGTCTTTTATTTGTATGCTCTCCAAAAAAGAATCAATATCTTCATTTTTGGGGAGGGGTTTTATTGTTTGCTGCAATGTGTAATAAAGTTTTTCGTATATGTCGTATAAAAGCGATTCTTCACACACTCCAAAGGCAGCCATAAAAGAGTCTTTTGTAAGACCATTTTTACAAGAAAGTACATATGAAGTTGAGGAACTATTAGTTACAAAACCATTGCTTATTTTCATATTTTTAATTCTCCAATATTTTGTTTAACCTTGGTATTAAATAATCTTCTTCCCATATGTGCTCATCAAACATATTGGCAAAACCATATCCTTCACAAATTGTTACATCTACTTTCCAAAGTGCTTCATCTTCCATCTCGGCATTTAATATTGCTTCCATTTCTTCTTCGTCGAGTTCTTCTTCGGCTTCCAAATAAGCATCTAAGGAGCTGTATTCTTCAGCAAAAAACTGTTCGTATTTCAAGGATAAATTTTCTCCAAAGTCACATATAACTCGTTCAATTCTTTGTGCAATAGAAAAATATTCAGAACCGGCTGTTGCCTTGAATGCTTCATATAGTTTGGTTCTTTGATGAGATGTTTCTTGTGGGCGCCAAATATAAAGTTTCTTATGAAAGCTTCCGTCTGCAAAAGCTATTATTCGCATTCTTCGTTCACCTCGTATTCTAATCTTTCGACACCTTCACATAACAAGGGCCACTCACTTCTTATTTCAGCTAATGCACTCGAAACCATGTCAGGATATGTAGAGTTTAGCCATTTTATATAGGCCTTTTCGTTTTTATAAGGCATATACTTGAAGGTTGAAAGCAGAAGCAAAATACCTTTCACTTCATCGGGATAGGTACTATCAAATTTTTCGTCAAGTATACTTACTAAAACTCCATGTTGTATATCTGAATATCTATCTTGTTTTACAAAGATATTTGCCCATTCTACAGGGGAGTTTAGATAGTTTTGAATGTAATGTTGTACAACACTGCACACAGAAAGATTTTTGTACTCTGTTAAATTCAAGCGTTTGCAAATTTCATAATACAAAGCTTCTTGATTTGTTTCTAATGCGCGAGTAATTACCCTAACATCCTCGTCTAACAACGCGTTATCATCAACGGAAAAGATGTTAGCGGAATAGATTCTATTATAATTATCAGTTCTTTCAAGTGCAGACAACTTCGAACTTCCAGTATTTTTGCAGAATAGAAACAGATATTTTAGCAAACCATCATATCTTGAGTAATTTGTACTCAATTCACTTGCTTTTCTCGCAAAGATATCATCTGTTTCTCCGAGCAAAACCATGGCAAGTAAGAAATCTCTAAACTCGTCGTAAGTGAAGGAATATAAAGTGTGATTGAAGAATGGATTCTCTTTGTTCTCAACACTTTTAATCAAGATATCTTCTTCAACAACTGTATCCAAAAGGTCTTTTTCGTCAGAAGAAAAACCTCTTGCACTAAAGTTGTCCAAATTGTCCGTTGATAACATTTGCTTGGCAATTTTTTCGAGCAACGACATAAGATCGTCTATCCGTTTGATTTTCCCCAAAGCAAGAAGCTGAGAGGATCTTTTTTCTATGTATGCCTTGAAAAGTTTATACAAGAAAATATCATTTACTACTGCAGTAGAATCACCCTCGAAAACCTCACAGAAAATTCTCAAAAGCAACGTATCATTGGAGAGTTTTTTCTGTGCCATTTTCGATATATAGCATCCTACTTTGAAATGTTCACGGTACTTTTTTAATATTTTGTATTTGAACGAAGCACTTTTTCGTTCTCCCATTCCATAAACACGCTCTATATCAACAACAATTTTGCTTCCAAATGACTCGTTTTCGAGTGATTTATAGTAGAGATCATAGGCAGCATGTCGAGTTGTAGCTATCATTTTTACGAAATCAAGATTGTCAATGTGTCTAATAAACTCTAAGACCTCGTTTTTGAATGTTACACCTTTGGTGCTTTCGTTGAGACCGTCTATCACAACAATCAGTTGTCGGTCAACAGCAGATAAGTATTGTTTTAGCAGTTCAATTGAAGATAGATAATCCTTTTTCATCAAGTCAGAAACAATTCTCTCGAAATATGCTAATAAAGAATCTGTAATCTGATTTACATTGATGAATATTGTTGGAATGTTGCGTTTGAACAATACCGTATCACAAAAGTCACATAAAAATGTTGTTTTTCCTTGCCCAGCATCCTTAACCACAATATAGTATCTTTTTTGTGATGTTTCGAAATCCTTTAATAAGCCACTTATCTCAAATCTTACGCTACTTTCCAACTTGGAGTGCTGTTCATCGTACAGAACTTCTGTGCCATTTTTATAAGTATATGTACCTGTACTATGAGAAATCGCAGTATATGCCTCATAGGATTTCAACTTCGTTAATAGTAGCTTTACCTGTTCAGCTGTAGGATCATCAATGTCGACAAGATCATGTATACTACAATCTTCTGTAAACTCAATTTTTCTTCCCTCAGCCGTAACTGCAATCACATCTTGTAGATTATCATATTTACTACCTTGATAAAACACAGGGGCAGTAAAAAACAATAGCTTTTCTGCGAGTTTAGGACATGCAAATAATCGACAGGACTTCTTTAAATCTGTTTCGGGGATGTATATCTCAGGAATATATTTTTTCGTTGTTGTATTTGCAATGATTTTCTTATAAGCTTCGGTTTTTAGTATTGCCACCAAATCTTCACGGGTTAGAATATCGTCAGTTATCCATAATTGGCATAGTGCGTAATATAACTCTACTTTTTCAGCGTTTTGTTCAATATCGTCAAAGATATTGGCTAAGGAAATCACTTGCAAATTTGATTGCCAATGTCCGTTATCTGTGAGGTGCTTACATATTATATTGGTCTTATTGTGATCAAAAAAGAAAACCGATACTATATCATATTTACTTGTACCTTGAATAGACTTTACTACTTTTTGCGAGTTATTTCTTTCACTCGTTATCTGTACTGCATGATTTTTTTCAGAATTATATAGGTCGATGCCCTTAATATTCTTCTTCTCATAATTCAGGTTGCAAAAACCATACCCGTAGTATATTCCCAAAAGCTTAGCACAAAAGTTTTCCAGATAGACAGACAGAGAAGTAGCGCCTCTTTGCGATGTTGCTTGTATTTGAGATTCTAATGTCAGCAAAGCCGATTTTATCGTTTCAGATTTTATATACGGCGTCATAGTTTTTTCCTCCTGTTGGTAGTCTTAAAAAATCGACCTTAATCTAAAATGCAAATTCTCTTTATGCAATCGTAAATCCACGCGGTGACAGTCTTGGTTTCGGTCAGCATCTTGCTTTTTTCTTCTGCCGTTAAGATGCGCTGCAGTTGTGCGATAACTGCGTTATCGATATGCTCCTTGCCGAGGGCTTTGAGGGCTTGTACCACTAACGCGGTTTTATAGGTCAGCTTCGCCAAGTCGCG
>CAZMND010000079.1:0-10388 GCA_964567585.1 uncultured Lachnospiraceae bacterium | reverse complement strand
ATTCAGTAACAACTATTGGTGATAGAGCCTTTTCAAACTGTCAGGCATTAAAAAATGTAGAATTGCCAAAGAATCTTGAGAAACTTGGTATGAGTGCATTTAATTATTGTATATCGTTGACAAGCATAGAGATTCCAAAAAGTTTAACTGATGTAGAAAATCAACAACCATTTGTTTTTTGCAGTAATTTAGAGACAATTACTTTTGAAGAGGGAACTACAAGAATTCCGTCAAAGTTTTGCTGGAACGTGGACGGATTGAAGAATGTTATAATTCCGGATTCTGTAACAAGCATTGGTGATTATGCTTTTTTTGGATGTACAAGTTTGGAGACAATTGAATTACCTAATGCGTTAGAGTCAATAGCGATTGAGGCATTTGGATATTGCAGTGCATTAAAAGAAATAACAATTCCGAATAGTGTATATGAAATCGGAAACTATACCTTTTTGGGATGTACAAATTTAACGAGTGTAACACTTTCTGATAATTGTACTCAAATTTCAGAATCAATGTTTCAGAATTGTACAGCCTTAAAAACTGTAGAAATACCGGAAATAGTTGTGATGATTAATGCTCATGCATTTCAAAACTCCGGATTAGAAGAAATAGAATTACCTTCTAGTTTATTTATTATTGGTAATTCATGTTTTGAAGAGTGTACTTCGTTAACTTCAATTACTATTCCTGATGAAGTATCTATTTTATGGGGCAGTGTATTCTGGAATTGTAGTAATCTCAAGGATGTGACAATGGGATGCAACATTACCCAAATTTGCCCGGGAGTTTTTAATGGTTGTACTTCGCTTGAATCAATTGTTTTGCCATATAGCATGACTTGTGTAGATTCAGCTGCTTTTCAAGAGTGTACGAATTTAACAGAAGTAACAATACCAAATGGTGCCACAGAAGTTAGAAGCGGTGCATTTGCGAAACCGGAACAATTGACGGTTTATGGTGTAGCGGGTTCGGGGGTAGAAGAATGGGCTGATTCAGTTGGAGCAACCTTTGTGGCATATGAAAAGCCTGCGACAAATATAACTTTAAAAATGTCTACATTAACGCTTGATAAAGGTAAATTACAAAAATTGGGAATGAAGATTACTCCTATAGATATGACAGATAAAATTGTATGGAGTAGTAGTGATGAAAAAGTAGCCACTGTTTCGGATAAAGGAGTTGTAACAGCGCAAGGTGGTGGGAATGCTATTATTACCGTAAAGGTCGGTGATATAAGTGCATCATGCGATGTGACGGTTATTCAAACAGGGACTAGCGTTTACATAGAAATTGAAGGAGAAGAAGATGAAGAAACGGCCATTGAGGTAGTTGATGAAAATGGTAACACTATCAAACAAGCCAATCCGAGTGGCGGTGATTCGGATTATCCATTGGCCGATTTACCGGAAGGAACATATAAGATAAAGGTTTCAAAGAAAAATTATGTTCCGCGGACATATACCGTTGTTGTAGGAAATGAAACAGTAAAACAGGAAATTGAATTACATAAATTCGGCGACATCACTGGCGATGAAACCATCAATGCCCGTGACAAAAAGATGCTCTACAATCACATCGCAGGAACTGCTACCTTGGAAGATTACGATTTTGCAGTGGGCGATGTGACAGGCGATGGTACATTGAATGCCAGAGATAAGAAGATGATATATAACCATATCGCAGGAACAAGTTCGCTGTGGGAATAAGTTATAGACAATATAATATAAACGCATAAAAATGTTTAAAAATACAGTTTACAACTATATAAATATTGGTTATAATTATATTTTGTAAAGAAGTAATAAAAAATACTTTTAAAAGAAAAGGAGAAAAATTATGAAACGTATTATTGCATTATTTATGGCTGCAATGATGGTTGTTATGATGATGCCGGCAGCTAAAGCACAGGCTGCATCTGAAAATGTTACAATGACTGTTACTGCAGATAAGAGTGTTGCAATGAGAGGTGACACTGTGAACTTTAGCGTAGCTATTGGAGCAGTAGAAAGTCTTGGAGGATTAGAATTTAAATTAGTTATTCCGGCAGGTTTAACAATTGTGGATAGTTCTATTTCACTTCCTACAGGATTAGCAACTACATTGGATTCAGATGGTGATATTGTTACACCTGCAAGTATCAATGGATACAAATGGTCATACAGTGCTCAGCAGACAGGTTATAAAGGTACATCTAATTTAACAATTTTGAATTTTGCTTGTACAGTAAATGCTGATTCTGCTTATGAAGCTAAGAGTGTGTCTATTACACTTGATGATGGTGGATGTTGTTTTGATAACATCAATCTTGATGAACATACTGTATCAGTAGTTCCTGCTTCTGTAACAGTATCAAAAGCTCCTGTTTATGTATCAGGTGTTTCACTTGACAAAACAACAGCAACTTTAAAAGATGGTGAAACAGTTACATTGGTAGCAACAGTTACACCGGATGATGCAGATAACAAATCAGTGACTTGGACAAGTAGTGATGCAGCAGTTGCAACTGTTGCTGATGGTACAGTAACAGCAGTAAAAGCAGGTACAGCTACTATCACAGTTACAACACAGGATGGTAGTAAAACAGCAACTTGCGCTGTAACAGTTACATGTAATCACAATATGACAAAAACTGATGCAAAAGCAGAAACATGTGGAGCAGCAGGTAATATTGAATACTATACATGTGACAAGTGTTCTAAGAACTTCTCAGATGCAGAAGGCACAACAGTAGTAACTAAGACAGAAATTGCTGCAACAGGAAATCATACAGAAGAAACAAGAAATGCAGTAGCTGCAACAGAAGAAGCACCGGGTTATACAGGTGATACATATTGTTCAGTATGTGATACACTTCTTGCCAGTGGTACAGAAATTCCACAGTTACCACATACACATGTAATGAATCATGTTGATAAAGTAGATGCAACATGTGAAGATGATGGTACTATTGAATATTATGAATGTACAAAATGTCATAAAAAGTATGTTGATGAAGATGGTGCCGAGGAAGTAACAGATCTTGTTATTCCTGCTACAGGTCATACAGTGACAGGTGACTGGGTAACAGATGCAAATAATCACTGGAAAGTATGTGACACATGTTTTGCAGTAGTAGATGAAACAGCCCATACATTTGAGTGGGTACTTGATAAAGCAGCAACATTAGACGAAACTGGTTTGAAACATGAAGAATGTGCATGTGGTTATAAACAAAACGAAAATACTGTTATTGCTCAGCTCACACATGAACATGAAGGTGTATATCATGCAGCTGTTGCTCCAACATGTACAAATACAGGTTCAGTAGAATACTATAGCTGTGAAAACGATGAATGTGATGGCAAATATTATAGCGATGAAGCTTGTCAGCTTGAATTAGCAGATATCGTACTCGCAATTGTACCTGAAAACCATGTTTATGATAATGATTCAGATGCAATTTGTAACGAATGTGATTATGTGAGATATTATGAAGTGACCAGTGGTGCAAATGGTAACTTTACTAAGAATTCTTCAGGAACAATCACAATTAAAGTAGATGGTGATTTTGCATTGTTTACAGGTGTTAAAGTAAATGGAACTCTTGTTGACCCGGCTAACTATACTGTAGTAGCAGGTAGTACAGTTCTCACATTCAAGAGTGCATACCTTAATGCATTAGGTGCAGGAACATACAATGTTGAATTTGTTTACTCTGATGGTAAAACAGCTAAAACAACTATGACAATTAAGGATGCAGCAGTAGTTAATAACGGCGGAAATAATGCAAATGTCGGAGCTAACAATACAGTTGTTTCACCAAAGACAGGTGAATCTGTAATGGGTGGTTTTGTATATGTATTAGCATTAGGTGTAGCTGTAGTTGGATTACTTGTATGGAGAAAGAAAACTGTAAATGAACCGACTGCATAATATTAAAGACAAAAGGAAACAAGTACTATTTATAATTTATTCAGCCATAATCTTCATCGCAGTTATTACTGGAATTGTTTGTTGGATTAGTTATAATGCCCAATTGAAGCAGAATGAAGATTTGTACAGACAATTGAGTAGTATTATTGAATCCGGTGAAGAAATACCGGCTGATAAACAGGTAACAAACACAGAAAAAGAAGGACAAAATAAAACGGAAAGTAAAGTTTTACAGGAAGTGGATTTTGAACTTTTAAGAGAAACTAATGAAGATATTTATGCGTGGATTAAAATTGAAAATACACAGGTAAATTATCCGATTCTCCAAAATGCAGAAGATAATTATTATTTGAAACGTTGTATAAATGGAAGAAATGGTTTACCTGGATGTATTTATACCAATGCGTGTCACGCAAAAGATTTTTCGTCTTGGAATACTGTAATATATGGTCACAATATGATTAATGGTACGATGTTTGGAAGTTTAAAAATTTCAAATAACTGGGACAATGCAAACGAGTATATTGAAATTAAAATATTAAATCAAACATTAAAGTACCGTGTATATGCCGTAACAGAATTTTCGAATGAATATCTTCCGGTGGCTTATGATGAAAATTCCGATGCGGATAAACAGAAATTTTTAGATGATGTTTATTTAGCGGCAAAAGAAGGTGGATATTTCAGAAAAGATATGGTTGTATCCATTGAAGATAAATTTGTTACTTTGTCTACTTGTATCAAAGGTAAAAATAATAAACGATTACTTATTATTGGTGTACTCGAGTAATGTAGGCTTTCAAGTATAATAAAAATATATAGGGAACGGTTATGAAATATATTTTCATAATCGTTCTTTTATGTTTGCAAACAACTAATAAATTTTTAATAGTTTGAACATATTTATATTTTTTATAAAAATGATATAATAAAATATACGTTTTTACATATAATGTGTTGTGAATTTTGAAAGGAGGTATATTATGAAAAAAGAATACAGTGAAAATGATAGAAATAATGATTTTGAATTCTTTTTAAAGAATTATGATGATTTTTATAACAAATATGGTTATTGTTATGTTGCTATCAGATTTGAAGAAATATTAGGAATTTATAAAAGTATGCAAGAAGCTATTAATATACTCTCCAACCAATATGAATTAGGTGAGTATATAGTGCAAGAATGTAATGGAGATGAAAGTGGATATACAAATTATATATCATCATGGCAATTAGTGGGAATTTAAAGGTATTTTGATATGGCAAAAGAAGTATTATCTGTTTTTACAGAAAAATATACCAAAATAGAAAATCGTTTATTAAACAAAATAGTATTGTCATCGGGAGAACAAAGTAATCAAGCATTGGCACAATGGGATACCGTGCTACCAATACTTGTATATCTGAAGAAACTGCTCGGTTTTATAACCTTAAGCCTGTTGGAAAAGTACGATCAAAAACACCATCAGGTACATTGATATCTTCGGTTTATTTTATGGATATTATTTCAAAAGGTGATTTTGCAATATCAAATTTCAAATTAGAAAATATGCCCGCTTCTTACTTAATTACAAAGTATGAAGCGGGCTTTAATTTATTTCTCATAAATTATATACTCATTCTTTTTCAGCAATTCCTTCGCTTTATCAAGTGTTGCATTATCATAAAATTCAATGTGCATAGCACCGGATTGATATTCTCTGTTATGCAAAATTCCAATGTTTTTGATGCTGATATTTTCTTTCGCAAGGAGGGCAACAACTTCGGCAAGGGCACCGGTTCTGTCGGCAAGTTCCATGCGAAGGGTGTAGGCCTTTTTAATAGGACCGCTGTTGGCTTCAATAAAGGAATCGCGGTAGTTTCTTGCTGTATCAAAAAAATCGTAAATTTCCTGCTTTGAAGAAGCAGCAATCTGCTCTTTGATTTCATCTAAAGATTCTATGTATTTATCCAATAATTTTAAAATATTGTCTTTATTTGTGAGACAAATATTCTGCCACATCACAGGAGATGATGAAGAGATACGTGTAATATCCTTGAAGCCGCCGGCTGCAATGGCTTTCATCGTGCCTTTTTCAGAATCCGAATCTTTTACAAGGTTCACAAGGGAAGCCGAAATAACGTGTGGTAAATGACTGATAGCGGCTGTCACAAAATCATGCTCCTCGTATGTTAACTGTAGTGGAAGGGCGCGCATTTTTGTAATCAAATCCGTGTAGGCTTCGATTTTGTCTGTACTGGTTTTGACTGTTGGAGTCAATATGTAATAGGCGTTCTCTAATATCTTGGCATTTGAGTTGGCATAACCGATTCGTTCACTTCCGGCCATAGGGTGTCCGCCAATAAACTGTTCTTCCAAATTAAGTTCTTTTACACGCATATGAATGTCTGTTTTAACGCTCCCAACATCCGTTAAAATAGTAGCCGGATTTAACACCTTCTTAAGAGCCGAAAGAGATGCGGCATTGTTTAGAACAGGTGCGCACATAAAGATAAAGTCACAGTCTGAAAACTGTTCATCAATTGCATCGGTAGCAGTGTCTACAATACCTTCCAAAAGTGCCAACTTCAGGGATTCTTTATTTATATCAAATGCTGTGATTGTATAATCCGGATTATTTTCTTTTAAGGCCTTGGCAATGGAACCGCCGATAAGTCCAAAACCAATGAATCCAATGTGATTTTTGTTCATACTTTCCTCCAAATGTTTATACGCTTTAAATAGTATAATCCAAAATGGATTTCTTGTAAAACTGAATTTGTTTATAAATGTTGCGTAGAAACTTGTTTTGCCCTGTCGGTAACGATATATATGAATAAAAGAGATGATTAATTTTGTTACTTGAAAGGGGTTGTTTATATGCAGGAAAGAAATATTACGGAAATCAGAAAAGCGATATATGATGAGTTTAATCAATATGACGGAATGAAATTTTCTTTTTCGCAGCTTCAGTTTGGAACGACAGATGAGCATATTTTTGATGTTATCGGTGAAAGTCTGGCAGAAAAGAAAGTAAAAACAGCCAGGTTATGGGAAATTGAAGTGACAGAGGATGATGAATTTTCTTTGGCGGAATACAATGTTGTGTATGGTGGTTCTGTCAAGGAACATGAGGTGTTTGCCATTGAAAAAGGTGGTATGAGTGAAGAAGATTACAATGAAGAATACCAAATCGCAATAGAGGATTTGGCGGATAAAGCAAGGGACTACAATAGAAATATGGATAAACAAGATGATTGTGGTTTTTATAGAAGAGCATATGTAATCTTTGACAAAAAGGAAGATGGTATTCCGGTTATTAAATGGATTGTGATGGAACATTTATATTTTGAGGAAAGTGTTTATACTTCCCATCAGATGATAGATGTAAAAAATATAAATGATTTGGAAACGATATCAGATTATAGAAATGATCAGATGTCGGATATTTATAATATGGCCTGTCTTCGCTGGCAGACCTATGATATACCTGAACATCTAACTATGGTGTATGTTAAGGCGGATGTGACTTACACACCATATAATGAAAATGAAAAAGTTCTTCACATAGATAAAATATATGACGGCTATGAAATGTTTTCTAAAGAAATTGATAATTTTTATAAAGAGTTGAAGAAGTCTGATTTGAAAAAAAGATGGAAGCATATTGCAGGTATGGACATTGATAAAATGAATGAACTGGCAGAACTTTTTCTCTTTGAAAACTATTTGATGTGCGGTCTGAAAGAGATGAATAGTGCGGTGCTTCGTTTAGAAGGAAAAGGAGAACATGAGAACATACTTGAGTTTTTGATACGGCAGGAATCATTGGATGATTATATAAAGTATCTGTCGATATTACTTACAGGCTTTAAGCCGGAAGTAATCCGTGAGACTTATGCTTATTTGAAAGAAAATGAGCATAAAAGTCCTAAAGAGGTTTTAAGTAGTTGTATCGAACCGCACTTACAAGCAGGCTATGTTCCGGGACGTGTATACGTTGCGGAAGTATATAAGGAACATACTCAAATTAATAATTTGGGAGATTATTCCATTGTAAAACTGCTTGATGATGATTCATATGATGAATTAAGAAAAAGAATTATTAAAAAAAGTGATTTTGGATATATGGTATGGCGTGAAGAGGATTATAAGGCGACCAAAGATGATTTGGAAAAAGCGTATTTGACGGATAATATATACCAAGAAAATGGTAAAACGTATATACACGGCTGGGTAGGTGAATTTTTGCCTGTAAGAATTACAGGACGCGGAGAAGACGGAACACCTATTGCAGAATTTGCAACTGAGTGGAGATGGGCGGATTGATGGCTTTGAGAAGGCAGGAACGAAAGTTCCTGATGCGAAGCATCCGGGGGAAAACTGTACAAAGGCCCATCAGGAAAATTGTTTTTCCTGACAGGCCCTTTGTACAGTTTCGCTCCGGTACATACGTACCGGGCGCTTTCGTTCCACGAAGTTTCAAAAATCCACACATCCGTGTGCAAATTGTCTGAAAAAAGATTGCAAATAGTTCGATTGTTTAGTAAAATGTATCTATGGGTGACGATTTGTCATTTAAATAGCGGGTTACTTGGAGGTATTTCTTATGAATGTTTACACAACAGACAAAATACGAAACGTAGTTTTATTAGGACACAGCGGTTCAGGCAAGACGAGTTTAGTAGAAGCTATGGCGTATTTGGCAGGTATTACATCAAGAATGGGGAAAACAGATGATGGCAACACCATCAGCGATTACGGAAAGGAAGAACAGAGAAGACATTTTTCAATCGCAACATCTGTTATTCCATTAGAATGGGACGGAGTGAAGATTAATATCTTAGATACACCCGGTTATTTCGATTTTGTTGGTGAAGTAGAAGAAGCGATGAGCGCAGCTGATGCAGCGATTATTGTTGTAAACGGCAAAGCAGGTGTGGAAGTTGGTACACAGAGAGCATGGGATCTTTGTGAAAAATATAAAATGCCGAGATTTATTTATGTTTCAGGAATGGACGTAGATAATGCATCATACAGACAGGTTGTAGAAGATATGACCGAAGCATATGGCAAGAAAATGGCACCATTCCATTTGCCGATTCGTGAAAATGAGAAATTCGTTGGTTATATCAACGTTATTGCAGAACAGGGTTACAGATGGCAGGGTAAGGAAGTTGTTCCTTGTGATATTCCGGATTATAACCAGGCAAACTTACAGATTTGTAGAGAAACATTGCTTGAATCCGTAGCAGAAACAAGTGAAGAAATGATGGATCGATACTTTAGCGGAGAAGTATTCTCAGAAGCTGAAATTCGTGCGGCTCTACGTACAAACATTAACAGCGGAAGTATTGTCCCAATGACAATGGGTTCTAACGTTTTATGTCAGGGTATTTTTACCTTGCTTGACGATATCGTGAAATATATGCCAAGTCCTGAAAATAAACAGGTGGCAGGTATTTCTATGAAAAACCATGAAATTTTTGAGGCAAACTTCGATTTTGCTAAACCGAAGTCAGCTTATATTTTCAAAACTATTGTGGACCCGTTTATCGGTAAATATTCTTTAATTAAAGTTTATTCAGGCGTTATCAAATCGGATGATGTTCTTTACAACTTAGATAAAGATGTAGAAGAAAAAGTTGGTAAGATTTATGTATTACAGGGTAACAAACCGATTGAAGTTCCTGAACTTCACGCAGGTGATATCGGTGCTTTGGCAAAGGTTACTGCAGCAAGAACAGGTAATACTTTATCGACCAAGGCAAATACAATCCAGTATGGTAAAGCAGAAATTTCTACACCTTATACATATATGAGATATAAAGTGAAGAATAAATCTGATATTGACAAGGTTTCACAGTCATTGCAAAAGATGATGCACGAAGATTTGACTTTGAAAGCCGTAAATGATGCAGAAAATAAACAGATGCTTCTCTATGGTATAGGTGACAAGCATCTTGAAATCGTAGTAAGCAGATTGATGAATGAATACAAAGTAGAAATTGAACTTTCCAAACCAAAGGTTGCATTCAGAGAAACTATTAAGAAGAATTCAGATGTAGAATACAAATATAAGAAACAGTCCGGTGGACACGGTCAGTACGGTCACGTTAAGATGCGTTTTGCACCATCCGGAAACAATGAAGAAACATATACATTCTCACAGGAAGTTGTAGGTGGTGTAGTTCCGAAGAACTTCTTCCCGGCAGTTGAAAAAGGTTTACAGGAATCTGTATTAAGAGGACCTTTGGCAGCTTATCCGGTAGTTGGTGTAGCGGCTGTATTATATGATGGTTCATATCATCCGGTAGATTCATCAGAAATGGCATTCAAGGTTGCAACGATTCAGGCATTCAAGAAGGGCTTTATGGAAGCAACACCGGTTCTTTTAGAGCCAATCGTGAACTTGAAAGTTGTTGTTCCTGATTCTTACACAGGTGATATTATGGGTGACCTTAATAAGCGTCGTGGCAGAGTGCTTGGTATGAAC
>CAZMND010000078.1:0-10496 GCA_964567585.1 uncultured Lachnospiraceae bacterium | reverse complement strand
TTGGTGATACTGTAAAAGTTTACGGTAAAATCAAAGAAGGTAACCGTGAAAGAATCCAGGTTTTCGAAGGAACTGTAATTAAGAAACAGGGCGGTAGCAACCGTGCAACATTTACAGTACGTAAAAATTCAAACGGTATTGGCGTAGAAAAAACTTGGCCATTACACTCTCCAAACGTAGAAAAAGTTGAAGTGGTTCGTCAGGGTAAAGTAAGACGTGCTAAATTATTCTACTTAAGAGACAGAGTAGGTAAAAAAGCTAAAGTTAAAGAAATCGTTAAATAATTTTAATTGTAGGGAACAATTACGGATAGTAATTGTTCCTTTTTTTTCTAATTTGTTGTATACTGTTAAAAGGGTTTGTAAATTTTTACGTAAGCGAAAGAAGAAGGTCATGGGAAGAAGAAGCGGTCTTAACTTTAATAAAAAAAGAAGAAAGATTGAAACAGCGGTACTTAAGGAAATTTTTTCCTGGATTATGGGTGCTTTTGTGGCTATTCTGCTGGCTTTTGTTTTGGTTTATTGTGTGGGTATGACTACCAGTGTTATCGGTATTTCCATGAAACCGACACTGGAAAATGGTGAAAAGATTATGGTGAACCGTTTTGTGTATATGGTATCGAGTCCGAAGCAGAACGATGTGGTGGTTTTTGTACCAAATGGAAGTATGAATTCGCATTATTATGTAAAAAGAGTTGTGGGAACACCGGGAGATACGGTACAGATTATTGACGGTCATTTGTATATAAATGATGAATTGTTTGTCTATGAAGACGATTATGATGAAATGGCGCAGGCGGGAATCGCAGAGCATAAGATTACTCTGAAAAAGGGGGAATACTTTGTTTTGGGAGATAACCGTAACAACAGTGAGGACAGCCGTTCTGCCAATATTGGTATAATAGATAAGAAAAATATCATCGGAAAAGCGTGGCTTCATTTAGGTGCAGGCGAAAATCCGATTGGTTTTGTAAAGTAGTTTTAAGAGGTTTTGGAGGTAAATATGAATTATCAATGGTATCCGGGTCATATGACGAAGGCAAAGCGTATGATGCAGGAAAACATTTCTTTAATAGATTTAATTATCGAGATTGTGGATGCGAGAATTCCGCTAAGCAGTAGAAATCCTGATATTGATGAGCTGGGTAAAAATAAGTCCAGAATCATTTTGTTAAATAAATCCGACTTATCAGATGGAAAATATAATGAACTGTGGATGTATTATTTTAAAGAAAAAGGCTTTCACGTGGTTTTAGTGAATTCTAAAAACGGTCAGGGTGTGAAAAGCATTCAAGGCGTTGTTCAGGAGGCCTGCAAGGAAAAAATCGAAAGAGATCGAAAAAGAGGTATTATTAACCGTCCTGTACGTGCTATGGTAGTAGGAATTCCGAATGTGGGAAAATCCACGTTTATCAATGCTTTTGCAGGAAAAGCCTGCACCAAAACGGGTAACAAACCGGGTGTTACGAAAGGTAAACAGTGGATTCGTCTTAATAAGCAGTTGGAACTACTTGATACACCGGGGATTTTGTGGCCGAAGTTCGAGGACCAGTTGATTGGACTTAGACTTGCCCTTATCGGTTCTATGAATGATGAAGTCTTGCATGTGGATGAACTGGCCGTGGAACTGATTAAATTTTTGGGTGAAAATTATAAAGATTTATTCTTGAACCGTTACCAGATAGAATGGAATGAAGATCCATATGTGGTTTTGGAGAATTTGTGCTTAAAGAGGGGTTGTATTGCAAAAGGGGAAAAAGCGGATATTTTAAAGGGCTCAAATTTGTTACTGGATGAATTTCGTGCCGGGAAAATTGGTAAAATCAGCTTAGAGTTTCCAAATCTCTAAAGGAGTGCGCAATGAATAAAAAGAAATTATTGGAATTTATGAGTACCAGTGTGTATTTGCTGGTAGTAATTGTTTTGGCATTTTTAATTATTAAATATGTGGGACAAAGAACGGAAGTGGTTGGGCGTTCTATGGAGCCGACGCTGGAAGATGCGGACAATTTAATTGTAGATAAAATAAGCTATCGTTTTAAGGACCCGGAAAGATACGATATTATTGTTTTTCCATATCGAGACGGTTCCGGGCTTTACTACATAAAGCGTATTATCGGTTTGCCGGGTGATAGAATTTTCATCAATGATAGAGGTGATGTGTTTGTTAACGGAGAAAAACTGGAAGAAGATTACATCAAAGAAAAGGCTGTAAATGCAGGGCTTGCATCGCTTCCTATATTGCTTGGCGAAGATGAATATTTTGTACTGGGTGATAACCGTAATAACAGTACGGACAGCCGTTCTCCTGAGGTTGGAGTTGTTAAAAAGGATGAAATTATTGGCCGGGCAATTATGCGTATCTGGCCGCTTAACAAACTGGAAATTATAAAACATAAATAGAAATGGTGAATACGTATGAAAAAAAGTATTGGAGAAATTTCAGAAATTTATAAGCAGGCAGAGGTTTCAAAGCTGCCTGCTTTTATTGAAGAATTTGAAAGTGATGAAAGAAGCGGTGTAAAAGCACTGGTAAAGAAGGCAAGAAAATATCTTTCTGATTTGGAAGCAGAAAAAAAGAGAATGTACGACATGTTTTCTTTTGAGAGAAAATATGCAGAGTATGAGTACATATGCGGCGTGGATGAAGTGGGCTGTGGACCGCTTGCGGGGCCTGTGGTTTCAGCGGCTGTAATTTTGCCGAAGGATTGCGATATTTTATATCTAAATGATTCCAAGAAATTAACCGAAAATAAAAGAGAAGAGATTTTTGATGAAATTATGGCAAAGGCGGTCAGTGTGGGAATTGGTTTTGCCACGCCGGAACGCATTGATGAAATCAATATAAGACAGGCGGATTTTGAAGCAATGCGTATGGCTCTTTCAAAGCTTTCTGTAGAGCCTGACTTTATTATGGTGGACGGATACCCCATCGGAGGAATTGATAAAAAGCAGATTTCCATTGTAAAAGGAGATGCTAAGAGTGCGTCCATTGCGGCGGCAAGTATTATTGCAAAGGTAACAAGGGACCGCTTGATGGCTGAATATGATGCAGTTTTTCCGGGGTATGGTTTTGCTTCCAATAAAGGTTATGGTTCGGCAGAACATATTCAGGCGATAAAAGAACTTGGACCGACACCAATTCACAGAAAAACGTTTATTAAGAATTTTGTTTAGGAGAATATATGGGCGTTTCTTTCGAAAACTTATTTATGACAAACAAGTCTATACAGACACCTCAAACAGGCAATGTTTCCGGCGGAACACAGCCTGTTAATAGTGCTGTAAATCAATTGTTGCAAAATATGTTTTCAACAGGAGATGTTATCAGCGGTAAGGTATCTTCCCTACAAGGCAATGTGGTAGAACTGCTTTTGCCGAATGGACAGAGTATGAGTGCCATTCTGGGGCAGAATGTACAGGTAAACTTAGGAGAACAGATGACATTTGCCATTAAAGGTATGAATGCTAATCAGATTGAATTAAACCCCTTATTTACCAATACCGCCAACACAACAACGATTATGAAGGCGTTGGATGGAGCAGGTCTTCCTGTAAACGAGCAGAATGTGGCTATGGTTCAGAATATGATAGAGCGTGGTATGAGCATTCAAAAAGATGCACTTCTTTCTATGAAACGCAGTATTAGCCAGTTTCCGTCGGCTCCGGTAGAGAATGTGGTTACGTTACGCGCCATGAATATGCCTGTAAATGAAGCAAATCTGACGCAACTTTCGGCGTATAAAAACAGTGAAAACCAGATTATGCAGCCAATTAAGGAAATGCTTTCGGAAGTACCGAATACGTTTGATGTGCTTATGAATTCCGGGGAAACAGGGAAAGCGGTGGCGCTTTACAAGGAATTGATTCAGGTTTTTGCCAAAATTCCGGATGGGGCAAAAATAGGTGAAAATCAGAGTGCGATAAGTTATGGAATGGAGAATGTAACGAATACACAAGCAGATACACCTGCGAACGCGGCTCAAACAAGCCTTGCGGAAACTGCGAATTTCGGCGAAAATGCGCCGATTACGCAGGATATGGTCAAACAACTGCTTACAAAGTTTGGACTCGAAAACGGGCAAATAGAGGCGGCTTTGAAGGATAATCAGGGTATGAAACAAATTATGCAGGTTGTTTCTTCGCAAATAGCAGACAATCCGGTTTTTACCGAAGATAAGCTTGCAGAAATTTTTAAAGATCCGGTGTTTAAGTTATTTATGAATGAAGCAGGGAAAGAACTGTCTACTCTTGCACCAAAAGAAATAGCCAATTATGAAAATATAGATAATTTGTATGAGCATCTGCAAAAGAAGGCGGATAAAATACTGGAAACTCTGGCAGGAAAGGAAGATTTTGCCCTTGCTAAGAGTGCACAGAATTTGAAAGCCAATGTGAACTTCATAAACCAGATGAATCAGATGTTCCAGTATGTCCAGTTGCCGCTAAAATTTACGGAAGGCCACGCAAATGGAGAACTTTATGTGTATGGAAACGGTAAAAAACTGTCCTTGGAAGATGGAAATGTATCCGCACTTTTGCATTTGGATATGGAGCACCTTGGAACAGTGGACATTCATGTGGAGATGAATCCGGAAAAACAGGTGAAAACCAATTTTTATTTTGAAGACGAGGCAATGCTGGATTTTATTTACGAGCATATTGATATGCTGAATGAATGTTTGGAAAAACGAGGCTATGGTCCGATTACCAACGTACAGATGCGGGACGATGCCACAAAAACACCGGTTTCGGAAATTTTTGATAAGAAGGAGGAAACACCGGTTTTATTGAAGACACAGGCGTTTGATGCACGAATATAAGAGACAGCTTTACTGTCCAAGGAGTATAAATATGAAGGAGAAAGATTTATCCAAATTGACGGCGGTCGCCCTGGAATATAATCCGGATGAAGATGCACCGAAGGTCGTTGCCAGCGGTAAAGGTGCCCTGGCAAAAAAAATCCTTGAAAAAGGCAAAGAATCCGGTGTTCCGGTGCATAAGGACGATAAGCTTGCTGGCACCTTATCAAAACTGGAAATCGGGGATATGATTCCGCCGGAATTATATGAAGTGGTTGCTGAAATTTTAATATTTGTGGATGCAATGGACAAAATTCAGGCAAAAATGAAAAATAGTAAAAAATAGGATTTCTTACATAAATCACCCGGAGAGAAGGAAAACAAGGAGGATAAAATCCTCTCCTCGCCAGAGGGGCTCGGATTTTTCTGCGAAAAACAAGGAGGATTTATGGCAAATAAGAGAACTATCGGAAAAGAAAAGGAAGAACTGGCTGCAAAGTTTTTAATAAGTCAGGGAGTACAAATAACAGAGCGGAATTTCGCCTGCAGGGCAGGGGAAGTGGATTTAATCGGCAGGGATGAGGATTACCTTGTATTTTTCGAGGTGAAATACCGGAAAAATACAGCGTGTGGTTATCCCGAGGAGGCCGTTTCAAAAAATAAAAGAAGGAAAATTATTCTTGTTTCCTGCTACTACAGAATGCTGAAGCATTATGGTGATAATGTACCAATCCGTTATGATGTGGTGAGTATTCTGGGAGATAAAATCTGCTGGAACAAGAACGCATTTTATTATGATGGTTTATAAAAATAACGAAAACATACCAAGAGAGTGTCAGTGTAACGAGGTGACGGTGCTTAAATTTCCGTTATTGGAAAATCTGCCTTTCATAGAACATATTTTTACTACCAAAGAAGGTGGCGTATCAAAGGGAGATTATGCCTCTATGAATGTCAGCTTTACAAGAGGCGACGATGCGGATGCGGTACTGGAAAACTATAGGAGAATTGCAGGGATTTTTGATGTAAGTCTTGAGAACATTGTTTGTTCCCATCAGACACATACCACCAATATAAGACGTGTTACCAAGGAAGATGGCGGTAAAGGCGTTGTTTTTGCGAGAGATTACGAGGATGTAGACGGGCTTATTACCAACGAAAAAAATCTTGTGCTTTGCACGATGTATGCGGATTGCGTTCCGCTTTATTTTGTGGATGTGAAAAATAAAGCCATCGGTTTGTCGCACTCGGGTTGGAAGGGAACTGCCGGAAAAATGGGTGAACAAACTCTTAAAAGAATGGCTAGGGAGTTTGGAACGCGCCCAGAGGATGTTTATGCGGCCATAGGTCCATCTATCTGTATTGACTGCTATGAAGTATCAATGGATGTAATTGAGGCTTTTTCGCGTGTATTTACAGAACAGGAAATGTCGCAGATTTGCTATCGGAAGGAGAACGGCAAGTATCAGCTTGATTTGTGGAAAGCCAATGAAATTATTTTGATAAATGCCGGCGTTTTGAAAGAAAATATCGAGGTTACAAGACTTTGTACCCACTGTAACAGCGACAGAATGTTTTCCCATAGAAAAACGGGCGATAAGAGAGGAAATCTGGGTGCGTTTTTGTGTCTTGTTTCAAAATGGGATGACAAGGTTTCGGAGAAAAGCGGATAAAATTAAATATTTTTAACATTTTATATGCCTAAGGTAGTAGTTTGAAAGAAAAAATGACGGCTAAAAAAGAGGAAATCCAGGTTTTTAGATGCTGATTTAAAGTTTGAAATCAGTTTATTAGAGCGTTTTAGCATATAAATTTTAGAAGAATGAGAATTTTATATGCTTTTTTCGGGAAGAGTAAATATTTGAGGCATATACATTGATAAAAAATGGGTTTTTAATACGCCTTTTAAGAAAAACAGCAAGGAGCCTGCCGCAAAAAGTGGCAGGCTCCTTGAATGAAATTTTAAATTACTGTTCCTGTTTCTTTGTATAGTTTTCAAGGAATTCGTAAATTTTGTCTGTTGTTGTATGAACGTTTGAAAGTGATACATCATGATTTAAGAAATCGATGATAGATGCACAGAAACTGCTCATTTCAGCTTCCACGAAATATGGTTTTTCATAAATTACCGGTGGAAGATATGTTAAGTTTGTAGTTACCACCTTGTCAAACCAGCCTTTTTCATAAGCCTCGTCGAATTTGTCAAAGCCGTTTGTGAAAAGACCGAATGTACAACAGATAAATACGCGGTTTGCGTGCATTTCTTTTAACTGTCTTGAAGTATCTAACATACTTTCACCGGATGAAATCATATCATCGATGATAATAACGTCTTTGCCTTCCAAAGAGTCGCCTAAAAATTCGTGAGCAACAATCGGATTCTTGCCGTTTACAATAACGGAATAGTCACGGCGTTTATAGAACATACCTGTATTTACGCCAAGAACGCTGGCAAAATAGATGGCACGGTCTAAAGCACCTTCATCCGGACTGATTACAACTAGGTGGTCAGGATCTAATTTGATGTCCTCAACTTTTGCAAGGAGCGCTTTTACAAATTGATACGGAGATAAGAAATTGTCAAATCCGTTCAGGGGAGTGGCGTTGGAAACACGTGGGTCGTGGGCATCAAAAGTAATGAAGTTTGCAATACCCATATCACGAAGTTCTTCCAATGCGTAAGCACAATCCAAAGATTCACGGCCGCTGCGTTTGTGCTGTCTGCCTTCGTAAAGGAATGGCATAACAACATTGATTCTTTTTGCTTTGCCGGCTGCTGCAGCAATCACACGTTTTAAATCCTGATAATGGTCATCGGGAGATTTGTGGTTGATAAAACCGTTTGCTTTATATGTAATACTGTGGTTTGTAACGTCTACTAAAATAAATAAATCTTTTCCACGGATAGATTCATGGAAAACACCTTTGCCTTCACCTGAGCCAAAGCGTGGTGCATCAAAATCAGCTAAAAAGTTGTCTTCAATGTAGCCGTGAAAAGCAGGATCTTCTTTTACGGCATTATTTATATCTACCTCTTTACGGTAAAACACCAGATGTTTGTTTACTTTTTCACCAAATTCTCTTGCAGAATCCAGCGCTACAATTTTCAGTGGTGCGATTGGCATAGCATTTTCAAGTTCTCTTAAGTTTGGCATATTCAAAATCTCCTAAAAAAATCAAATATATACCTTATTTTTATATCATTCTACACTCGACACGTCAAGAAATTTCTAGTATATTAAGAGTGTTGAATTGAAAAATATATAATAATAAAGATATTAGTGGTGATAAATTATGAAAAAATTAAGGCACACAATCAGCCTTGTGGATGAAGGTAGCATTGCCTGGGAACTGGGAATTGAAAAAGGCGATGAACTTTTAAAAATAAATGACAATGAGATCGAAGATATTTTTGATTATCAGTATCTGATTCAGGATGAATATATTGAGGTGCTTATCAAAAAAGCAGATGGTGAAGAATGGCTTCTGGAAATCGACAAGGAGTATTCGGAGGATTTGGGACTGACGTTTGAAAACGGACTTATGGACGATTATCGTTCCTGCCACAATAAATGTATTTTCTGCTTTATTGACCAGATGCCAAAGGGAATGAGGGAAACCTTGTATTTTAAGGATGATGATTCCAGACTGTCGTTCCTTCAGGGCAATTACGTGACACTCACCAATATGAGTGAGCACGACATCGACAGAATTATTAATTATCGTTTGGAACCGATTAATATTTCTTTCCAGACAACTAATCCGGAGCTTCGATGCAAAATGCTGAATAACCGTTTTGCAGGAGAGGCACTCAAAAAGGTGGACAAGCTGTTTGAGGCCGGAATCCATATGAACGGTCAGATTGTTTTGTGTAAAGGCGTAAATGACAAGGAAGAACTTAATAGAAGCATTTCGGATTTAACAAAGTATCTGCCGAATTTAGAGAGTGTTTCGGTTGTGCCGGTAGGTTTATCCAAGTATCGCGACGGCTTATATCCACTGGAGCCGTTTACAAAAGAGGATGCAATAGAGGTCCTTGATAAGATTCATAAATGGCAGAAAGAGATTTATGAGAAGTGGGGTACGCATTTTATTCATGCAAGTGATGAGTGGTATATTTTAGCCGAACAGGAATTGCCGCCGGAGGATAATTATGACGGGTATTTGCAGTTGGAAAACGGTGTGGGAATGCTCAGGCTTTTGGAAGATGAGTTTTCGGATGCGATGGAAAACCTGGATGTGAATGCTTTGGATGAAAAGGAGGAGATGATTTCCATAGCTACGGGAAAACTGGCTTATCCGTACTTGAAGAAGATGTGTGAAACCATTGAAAATACCGTATCCGGCATAAAAATTAATGTTTATTCTATAACAAATGACTTTTTTGGGGAAAATATTACCGTATCCGGACTTTTAACGGGGCAGGACATCATTGGCCAATTGAAAGAAAAAGATTTGGGAGAAAGACTCTTACTTCCTGTTAATGTACTTCGAAGCGGAGAGGACGTTTTTCTTGATGATATTAGGGTTTTAGAGGTTGAAAAGGCTTTACAAGTAAAGGTAGATATTGTAAAATCAAGCGGATATGACTTTTTAGATGCAATTTTGAAAGGATGGAAATAAATGGCAACAAGAAAAGGAAAACCAATCGTTGCTGTGGTTGGCAGACCAAATGTTGGTAAAAGTACATTATTCAATGCCCTGGCGGGAGAAAATATTTCTATCGTGAAGGATACGCCGGGTATTACAAGAGATAGAATTTATGCAGATATTACGTGGTTAAATCATTCGTTTACATTGATTGATACGGGTGGTATTGAACCGGACAGTAGTGACATCATTTTATCCCAGATGAGAGAGCAGGCACAGATTGCCATTGATACGGCAGATGTAATTATGTTTATGGTGGATGTAAAGCAGGGCCTAGTGGATGCGGATTCCAAGGTGGCGGATATGCTTCGCCGTTCCCATAAACCGATTGTTTTGGTTGTAAATAAAGTGGACAGCTTTGAAAAATTTATGGCGGACACTTATGAATTTTATAATTTAGGTATCGGTGATCCACATCCGATTTCCGCAGCAAACCGTCTCGGAATGGGTGATTTATTGGATGAAGTTATTTCGCATTTCCCGGAAACGGAGGGCGAAGAGGAAGAGGATGACAGAATCCGTGTTGCTATCGTAGGGAAACCAAACGTAGGTAAATCCTCTATCATTAATAAGCTTCTTGGCGAAAACAGACTGATTGTTTCCGATATTGCGGGCACAACAAGAGATGCCGTAGATACGGAAGTGACTTATCAGGGCAAAGAATATGTGTTTATCGATACTGCAGGACTTCGTAGAAAGAATAAAATTAAAGAAGAATTAGAACGTTATATGATAGTCCGTACCGTTAGTGCGGTGGAAAGAGCGGATGTAGTCGTACTTGTTATTGATGCAAAAGAAGGCGTAACGGAGCAGGATGCGAAAATCGCAGGTATTGCCCACGACAGAGGAAAAGCGGTCATTATCGCCGTAAATAAATGGGATGCTGTTGAAAAAGACGATAAAACAATCTATAAAGTTACTGCAAAGGTGCGTGATACATTATCCTTTATGCAGTATGCGGAAATTATTTTTATTTCTGCAAAAACAGGTCAGCGTCTTCCAAAACTATATGAGACTATTGATATGGTTAGTGAAAATCATGCGC
>CAZMND010000077.1:0-10600 GCA_964567585.1 uncultured Lachnospiraceae bacterium | reverse complement strand
AAAGCAAGCCCAAGAATATATAGTTCAGAACCTTGAGAAAATACTTTGTGGTGAAGTTGCAGAATGAGGAATTATTATCATAGGAGAGGTTTTTATGGGTTCAGATAAAAACACATTAGATTATTACAATTCTAAAGCAAAAGATTTCGTCTCCGGAACAGTAGATGTAGTCTTTACAGAGATACAAGACATATTTTTGGAATACATCCCTGTGGGCGGAAAAATTCTTGATTTCGGTTGTGGTTCTGGGCGTGATAAAAAGTATTTCCTTAGCCGAGGATTTGATGTTAATGCAATAGATGGATCGGAAGAACGTTGTAAGATTGCCAGTGAATACACAGGCATTCAAGTAAAGCAGATGCTATTCGAAGAACTGGATGAAGTCGAGGTATATGATGGTGTATGGGCATGTGCATCGATACTTCATGTGGAAAGGAAACAACTGCCAGATATTATGAGAAAACTAGCAATTGCTACAAAAAAAGGTGGAGTTGTATATACATCCTTCAAATATGGAAACTTCGAGGGTGTTAGAAACGGAAGATTTTTTACGCATCTCACAGAGGAAAGTTTTGAAGAATTATTAAAAATGGTACCGGGATTAGTGATAGAGAAATTATGGATTTCAGCAGATGTACAGCGGTGGCAGCTCAGCAAGCAGCTATGTGTGCTGTAATTGCAGCATCAGCAGCTTCCACAGCAGCAACTTCAGGAAATTAGACTGGGATATTAATGCTTCGATAGAAGTTTGTTTTTAAAGGAGAAAAATTGTGAAAAAAAGATTATTTACTGTCATACTATTCGCTGTATTATTATTACAGACACCATTAGTAGCACTGGCGGCCGATACAGTGTTTATGGTGCCGGAGATTTCTGCCACATGGGAACCGCCGGGAACACTTTACAAGAGTCCAAATCTGGATGCCTTAGCATATAAGAGTCCTCCGGGATTGGTTGCGGATATTATCAATAATCGTGGACTGGAAGCGGCACTTACAGATTTGAATGCCAATGTTTCACCGGCGGATTATGGTATGAGCATTTTAGGGATTTACCCGGAAGGCGAAGCGCTCACAGACAATGTTATGCAGATGATTTCCGGAGCGGGTTGGACAAGGGTAGAAATTTATTATCCTAAGTTTTTCTTGTCGGGTAATCCAAATTGTGGCGGTATGACACCGGTGGTAGAAAAGACGGAAAATGCTGATTTAAGCAACCTTTTAACTTCGGCAGGTTATACCAATCAGGTGGCTGTGCTTAAAGTAGAAGGTGTAACTTTTTCAGACCCGGGCATGATTGTATATGAGCCTGATTTTAGCTTTTTACGTGGTGGTAGCTGCACAATGTACAAATATATTCCGGATATTCAAAAATTTGTGCCGGGACCAACAGTGATATATGATGGCTACGACCGTAATTTTATGGATATCGAGAATTTGCCTTTGGCGGATGGTGAAGTCAATGGTACATATGTGATTGTAACGCAGCCGCTTCCTACAGAACTTGTGATTACAACAGAAGATATTCAGCCACTGCGTGACCGGCTGACACAGGCAGAGAGTAGCGCACCTCAAACGTCAGAGGATACACAAACTCCAAATGACAGTGAAAATCCGCTCCAAGACGACGATACACAAACAGCTGGAAATGCCGAAAGCGATGACAAAAACGATGATAATGAAAAGAAAGTAATTGTATCGGATAAAGATGAGAATGTAAAATGGTCCTTTGCAGATGGTACCATACCGGAAAATTTCACTTCGGAAGCAAAAATAGAAATTGTATCCGATAAAAATATGAAAGTGGATTTTGCATATTCCGGTAAACTTCCGGAAGGAACCACGGTAACAATCAGGCTTCCAAAAGACGGGATTCTATATAAAGAAGGTGCAAAATGCTATTTCTATTATTACAATCCGGACATTAAAGAATACGAATATGTAAGCGAAGGCATAGCGCAAAATGGAGAAGTAACTTTTGACATAAATCATTGTTCCGAATATCTCATTACGTTGGAAAAACTGGTAGAAGTAGAGATAGTAGAAAAAGAGTCAAACTTACTTCCGTTTCTTGTGGCAGGAAGCGTGTTGCTTGCGGGAGCAGGCGCAGTAACCTGTATTGTGATAAAGAAAAAGAAAAAATAGTTGTATGGACCACTGTCAAGTAAAGACTTGGGAGTGGTCTTTTTGGTTTGAGAATGATACAATAAGATAAAAGGCGCCCACCCTTGGACGCCCGCACGAATAGTATACAGATCACATTAAACAGTAATTGAAATCAAAAGTGAGCAATTAAGATACCTTAACTGCTAATCTTTTCACACAGGACAGAAAACTATCCATTGAAATAGATCGCATAACCGATTTTCAGCTTCTGTATCTGACTTGAGAGTAGCATTTTCAATGCGAAAAGTCAATATATGGTGATGACCGGTTTTCTTATGGGAGAGAGATGACGATGAGTAATAAAAACACTCCAAAGTACAAAATTATCACATTAAATCCACAGATTATCTTAGAACATTTTGTGATAGTGGAAAAAAATAATAAATGTGAATTGGAATATAATCTTGATTTTTCAAAGGGCAGTATCAGCCAAAATCAGGCGATTATGCTGACCGATGAGTACAGTGAAAATCCGTTGTTTGCCCAATTGAGATATTGTCTGGAAAGTAAGGCGGGCGACAAGTCAAAAGAAGATAAAAGACAGCTTTTGGAAAGAGCCATTTTCTTTTTGGATTTTGAGGAAATGTTTTCTAAAAATGCGGAGCTTAAGAAGCCGTATGATTTTTCAAAAACAGAATGGAAAAGAGAAGAGTTGCTTGGCGATAGCATCAATGATAAGATGCTTTTCCTGTTTAAGAACGGGTTTCAACTGGCATATGAGGATTGTAAGGTACATTATGTACCTTTTGACGGAAGTGCAAGTATGTCGAGAGCGTGTAGGATATGTTTCATCGACGAAGCCTTAAAGGCGGTTATGGATGAAAGATTATGTCTTGGGATGGACTTGTCGAAGATTCAGGTGAAGCCTCACAAATATTTTGCGTACAGAGGCTTATATCTGACGGATTGCGAGAGGGTCGATGAAATCGCAGGGCTTGCATTGGATGAAAATACAGTGGTTGTAATAGATGATTCCACACACTACTATTTAAGCGGTAAGGAGCCGGGAAGTGTTGTTGTGCCGGTAATTACGGCTAAGGAGCAGGACGACTCCTATTGGAATGTCAGAAAAGAAGAGAATTGTCCGAAAATCAATGCCTTTGACGGGGAAGGTTTTATCAGTAAAAAGTTTTCGGAAATGATTAATACAAGCTGTAAAAAGGTGGGAGCTACCTCTTATCAGGTCAGAATGCCTTTTACAAAGGGTATGTTACATACGGTGGATTACCATGAGTTTTTTAAGGAATATGGTAATCTTAAGGTGGATGAACCCTATCTGATTAAGGATGTTTACGGTGTAGAGAGAGATTTGAAAAAAGCCCATATCATCCTTACAAAGAGTATGTTCAAATGCTTTGACTGGCTGAAAGATTATGCATCGCAGAATAAGTTAGAGGACCCAATGGCGTTTTTCTTTGCCCGGATGAAAAAATATAACCACGGACTTTACATTGCGAAAACAAACTTAAGTCTCGTGGCGCAAAAAGTTAAAATTAATTATCAATACCTATGTACCCTAAACTTGACAAAGGATGAATTCAAAAGTCTGGTTCGTGACCACATCAGTTACATAGAGGAGATTAAAAACAATCCGAACCTGCAAAGAGAAATTCTTCTTGGTGAGAGACCGAAAAAAGAAGAAGTGACATGGAAGGTTGCTTTGAGTAAGAATAAAGCCTTTTTAAGAGAGGCGTTTGTCAGGGATAAAATAAAGTGGCTCATTGATTCATACTATAAAGAAATTTATATGGGGCAACTGCGGGTAGACGGGGAAAACCGTTTTCTTTCAGGAGACTTACTGGCGTTGTTAATTGATATGTTAATAAAACATAATAAGCTTGCTAATGACGCCGGAGTAAAAAATAATATTGATTTATTAAAGAAACAGGGAATCAGAAAAGCAAAATTTTTATTGCCAAAGCCCTGTATAAAGTTATGTTCAAAAAAGGCATATGCATTTCTTAGAAATCCACATTTGTCCAGAAACGAAGAGTGCGCGATGCAACCCTATATTGCCAAAAAGGATTCCATTCATATGAAATATTTTGGAGAATTGTCGGGAGTGGTAATGGTTTCTTATCAGTCACTGGCACCTATGGTTCTTGGTGGAGCGGACTTTGACGGAGATATGGTGAAGGTAATTTCAAACAAGACGATTGTGAATGCCGTGGAACGTGGCAAAGAAAATTGCGGTGAAATTGTTATGATTCCAAGTGCGTCCGAAGCGCTTGTTTATACACCAAAGCAGGTAGAGTATCAGCATGTAAAAGATATGTACGGAAACAGAGTGGGACAAATCTCAAACATCGCAATCCGTCTTGGAACCAAGGTGTATGCCTCAGAGAACTACGAGCCTGCATTTGATAATACGGGCAAACGTGTGCGCACTTCGCCGGCGGAATGTACACTCCTTACGGGGCTTGAGATTGATGCTGCCAAGAACGGAAAACATCCGGACAAGAATATCGATGAATTAGCGGCCGAATTTAAAGGGAAAAGCGATGATTATATCAGCACTCTTGATAAAATGAAGACTTACTACAAAATTGCAGAGAAGTATCCGACCAGGAATAAGATGCAGAAAAAGCTTACTTGGGAGAGTGTAGAAAAAGCGGGTAAAAAATACGATTTGATTTTTTCTATTTGGGATGCAAAGGAAAAGATTTCCATTAAAAATTCCGGCGATGAAAATGTGGCAAATATAGAATGTCTTCCCGGAATGTATTTGGAAGCGCTTTATGACCGGGATAAAAACAAAAAGAGCGTAAAGAGAACACCGGCTGCGGAATTATTTGCATTTCCGCAGGAAGAAGCGAATGTAGATATGGATATGGAAGCTTTATATAAAGCATATAGTTCTTTGGCAGAGCGATACAGTTATATCAAGATGCTTGTGAAGGCTTCCGAGAAGCGTAAATGGTTAGGGAGAGCAACTAACATCCTAAAAAAGCAATATGACACGATTTATGCGATAGATGGTGAGACACGGAATTCCATAATGAATACATATTCCTATATATATGAAGTGGTTGATGAGGTTTATGGGGAAGATTATGAGCTACTGCAGCAGGAAATGAATCAGAGTATAGAACGTCTTGAAGAAATGCAATGGATATGTACCAAAAAGGAAGAACGAGAAGAGAAACTGTTGCAAATTATGCCAAAGCGACTGGGTGAGTTGATGGACGACAAAGCGGTAGTTGACATACTGACCAATTTTGATGAATCGGGATATTACATTTTGTATTATCTCTTAAAGGATTTAGAAGATGTGAAGGTGACCACTTTGCAAAAAGAAGAAGCGGTTCCCTATAAGCATAAGGTCGAATTAGATGGTGCAAGTGCGGAAAGCATGGCGTACAAAAAAGCGTACGATTATCTTTTTGTAACCTTCAAAGAAGCCATTGGAAACAATATGGAGGCTTATGCGGCAAAACAGGAATTGCTTAACAGGGCAAAGAAATACATTAGAGAAGAATTGAAACAAGATTACGCATCCGTGGCGGGAACTGTCTATAAGATGAACCCGGGATTCTTCTGGAAAATGTTTGCCGTGAATGGAAAAGAGATAGATATTACCAATTTGGTAGTCTGTGACAAAGAATACAGAAAGTGGGAAGAAAACCAGGGATACGAAGAGGCCTTTAATGGACCGGAAAATGAGGAGGACTTAAACTTTTGTTAAATGAAAGAATAGAGTTGATGGAATACACCTGTCTGATAGAAGCGGGAATGCCACAACGTTTAACATATTTGAATATAACAAATGGTTTGTCGGGGGTTCCGAGGGCTTTAAAAATCATTGCCAGGTATGCCTTGTTTGACCTGAAAATGAATAGTAGGCAGACAATTGATTTGTTAAATGCATGGTGTGGATTTTCTACAGAAACCACAGAACAGACAAGAGCAGTTTGTCAGGACTTTTTTAAGCAGATAGAAAACTGGCTTCCCACGTATATGGACTATTTGATTGATGCGGACGAAAGCCACAGAGCCCATATTGAAAAAATCAAAAAGGAATTGGAAGGCAGAAAGAAAGAGTGGAACCGTTTCGTTTTTTTTGACAGTGGCGAGAAAAATACCGAAAACAAAATATGTTTTCAGCAGATAATTGCGGATGCATATGACGAGGGCGAATTACAGGAACGATATCTTGTTGTGGAAGGTAATCCTTTTTGGGGAGTTAGCGGTGGCAAAGACGAAAGCTACAGAAAATTTATGCTAAAGACTGCGGCTATCTACTGTGCAAGATGTACGGATAAAAAGAAAAAGATCCGAATCGGTAATCCCGAACTGTCTAACTGGGTTGGCAGTGGATGCTTATCCGGCAAAAAGGTAAATAATTTGTTAAAGAGTATTTTATATACGAATGGGGAAGCTTGCGAAAGTCTTTTTGTTAAGGAAGCACTGGAGGGCAATCACAATATTTGCAAAATCATTGTGTCAAAGAATTGGCTCGATATGACAAAGGCAAAGGTGGTATCAAAAGAGGACGTGCATCTGTACCAAGGTAAGAAAAATGTTTTTATCTATAAAGATGTAGGATGTACGAAGGAACTGATTTTATTATAGATATATAGGGTACCGTCGCAAAAAAGGATATATAAATATATAGGGTACCAAGGATGCAATTAAATATTTGGATGTAAGAAATCTATTCAGAACATGTGATGGTTTTGGATAGATTTTTTTATGTCCAAATTGTTTTTAAAGGGGGAAAATTATGGAGAAATACGTAAAAGAAGAAACTTTTTATGCAGGAGATTGTATGTCACTTTATTTGAAAGAACTATCCGCTACAAGTTTATTGACTGCCGAGGAAGAGGTTACACTGGCTAAGAAAATTGAAGAAGGAGGGGCGGCAGCGATTGAAGCGAAAAACAAACTGGTAGAGGCCAATCTTAGATTTGTTATGTATTGTGCAAAGAAATATGTTGGAAAAGGCGTGGATTTGGAAGACTTAAATTCTATGGGAATCGAAGGACTGTATAAGGCAATAGACAGATATGATTATAGACAAGGTTTTCGATTTGCTACATACGCGGTATGGTGGATTAATCAGGCCATTTCCAGAGGAATGTCGGCGCACTCAAAAACCGATGCCATATACAATGCGGTTTCTATCGATATGAAGGTTGGGGAAGACGGCGACTCTACTTTGGAGCATTTTATCGTAGATGAAAATGCAGTTGACCCTCTTAAAAATCTGGAAAAAGAGGATAAGTCAGAAGCCATTCGGAAGGTTCTAGGGCAGCTTAAACCAAAAGAAGCTATGATATTAAAACTTCACTATGGAATCGGTGTAGAAAAGCCTATGACACTGGAAGAAATCGGACAACTTCCGGATTTCGGTGTGAGCAAGGAACGAGTAAGACAGATTGAAAAGAAGGCTCTTGGCAAAATCAGACAGACTCCGATTTTGTTTAACGAGCTTCGTGAATTTGCCATTTAGAAAAGGGAGGATTTTATTATGGAAAGAATACAGAACTATTTGCCGGTGCCGGAAGGCGCAATGATTTTAGGGGAAAACCAGTATTATTCCCAAAACTGTTATGAAACAAAACTGAATAATAATGTGATTGTAGTAGGAGCCTCAGGGGCAGGAAAAACAAGATATATTGTAAAGCCGAATTTATTGCAGGCTTGTGGAAGCTATGTAGTATCTGACCCGAAGGGAAATCTTTACAGAGAAATGGGACCTTATCTCAGAAGTAAGGGCTACAATGTTGTGAAGATTGATTTTATACATCCTGAATCATCTCTGAAATATAATCCAATTGCATATTGCAGAACAACAACGGATGTACGTAAATTAGCGCATACTCTGGTGTATGAAATGTCCCATTCAGAAAAAGGACAAGGCAATAAAGACCCGTTCTGGGATGAAACTGCAGAAATTTTGTTATGCGCGATTATTGGTTATATGTTAGAAAGCGATGAGCTTAAGCCGTGGCAGAAAAATATGGTAACGCTCTCTGAATTGATTGTTGAAGCAAAACGTGACGCAAGAGGAAAAGTTGGTGAGCATAGCGTGTCAAAATTAGATAGCAGAATGGAACGCCACCAGATGAGTATGCGTTTGAAAAATAAGGAAAGCTGGGCAGCAACGCGTTATGAACAGTACAATACAAGTCCTGATAAAACCCATGAAACCATCAATATCTGTACACTGGCAAAACTGGCCACCTTTGATACTTTAGAAACAAGAGAAATGTTAAAGGGCAATGAAATAGATTTTGTACGCATTGGAACAGAAAAGACGGCTTTGTTTGTGGAAGTAAGTGATACAGACAGGTCTATGGACCTCCTTGTAAATTTATTTTACAGCCAATTGATGAATGAACTTTGCAGCTACGCAGATGAAAAGTGCCGTAACAGTTGTTTGCCGATTCCTGTCAGATTTATTTTAGATGACTTTGCAACCAATGCCCGAATCGACAACTTCCAGAATATCATTGCCAACATCCGTTCAAGAGGTATCTCTGCAATGATAATGGTACAGTCAGAAGCTCAGCTTAGGGCAGGATACGGTGATAATGCGCAGACCATCGTTGATAACTGTAACACATACGTGTATATGGGTGGAAGCAATCCTGACCAGGCTGAGAGTATTGCAAAAAGAGCTAATAAGCCTGCAAACAAAATCTTAAATATGCCACTTGGTATGAGCTGGATTTTCAGACGTGGACAAGAGCCTGTGTTGTGCAACAACTTTGATTTGGAATGGTTTCAAATAGAAAAGAAATATGTTGCGTCACGTAAAAAGACCAATTCCAATGTAGTTATTGTTATGAATAAACCAACAGAACAGGAAAGAGTAATTTAAGGAGGGAAACTTATGAATAATATGAAATATATGTACACACCAAACATTCAAATGAATGATGATGAAACAGAACGCGGATATCGTTGGATACCGACCGTGGAAGAAGAATCCTGTCATGGGACGAAAGAAATCAACCTGCAGACAAAGCATTTCACTAACCGGAAAATATTCCTCACAGGAGAAGTGACAGGGGATATGGCCAATGATTTTGCATCACAGATGCTTCATTTAAGCGGAAGCAATGAGCCTGTGGATATTTATGTTAACAGCCCGGGAGGTTCGGTAAATGCGGGACTTGTTATTTATGACATTATCCAGGCCTGTATGGACAAGTTTGAAATCAATATATATTGTGTCGGTATGGCGGCAAGTATGGGAGCGGTAATTTTAGCAGGCGGTCAGAAAGGACACAGATACATATTACCGCATAGCAAAGTAATGATTCATGAACCGCTGATTTCAGGCGGAATCGGTGGCTCTGCGACCTCCATCAAAAAGACATCGGACTCTATTTTGGAAACGAAAGCCATTACCAATGGAATTTTAGCAAAACACACAGGTAAGACCATTGAAGAGATTAATGAGGCCACATCCTTTGACAATTTTATGAATGCGAAAGAGGCAATTGAGTTCGGACTTTGCGACGAAATACGCAATATATTTTAAGAAAGCAGGATTTACTTGAATTTATGCCGATTTAATACTATAATATTGTGCGATGAGACTTAGGAATTTATGTCAAGGAGGCACATATAATGATTAATTGGAATAATTTAGACACAGTGGCTTCATACAAAGAACTTGAAGCAGTGTCAAAAGTAAATCTTGCAGAAGTAATGAAAGGCGAAAACGGTGCAGAACGTGTTAGAAAATACAGCGTTCCTATGGCTGAAGGTATGGCTTTCAACTACGCTTCAAAACAGGTTGATGATGACGTTTTGGCAGCTCTTGCAAAATTAGCAGATGAAACACAGCTTGTAGACAAATTCGCAGCTTTATACAACGGCGAAGTGATTAACACAGGTGAAAAACGTCTTGTACTTCATCATATGACACGTGGTCAGCTCGGCGATGCTGTTGTAGCAGATGGCGTAGACAAACGTGAATTCTACACAGGCGAACAAGCTAAAATCGCTGAATTTGCAAACAAAGTTCACGCAGGTGAAATTACAAACGCAAAAGGCGAAAAATTCACAACAGTTGTTCAGATTGGTATCGGTGGTAGTGACTTAGGTCCTCGTGCGATTTATCTTGCACTTGAAAACTGGGCAAAAGTAAACAATACATTCAAAATGGAAGCAAAATTCATCAGTAACGTAGATCCTGATGATGCAGCAGGTGTATTAAATACACTTGATGTAGAACATTCCCTTTTCGTACTTGTTTCTAAATCAGGTACAACACTTGAAACACTTACAAACGAATCTTTCGTAAAAGATGCATTAAAGAATGCCGGCTTAGATCCTGCAAAACATATGGTAGCAGTTACAAGCCAGACATCTCCACTTGCAAAGAGTGCTGATTACTTGGCAGCATTCTTTATGGATGACTATATTGGTGGACGTTTTTCATCTAGTTCTGCAGTAGGCGGAGGCGTATTATCTTTAGC
>CAZMND010000076.1:0-10602 GCA_964567585.1 uncultured Lachnospiraceae bacterium | reverse complement strand
TCGCCATCACAAATCAGTTCGATTTCATCACCACATTTTACGCACGCACCAAGTACACTTAAAACACTTTTTGCGTTCGCGGTATTATCTCTAAACGTGAATGTAATCAATGATTTAAACTGCATAGCTTCCTTGCATAGGATGCCAGCCGGACTTAGATGTAGCCCCGTAGGGTTTGTTATAACTACCTTTTGGCTTACCATTTCGAATCCTCCAATTACTTAACATATCTTTAGTATATCACTATTTTCAAAGTATCACAACATAATATTTTGAATTAAATTTGCAAGCTTCACAGCTTCTTCTTCAATCATCTTCTGGTCTTTTCCTTCAATCATAACGCGAACCTTAGGTTCTGTTCCCGAAGGTCTGATTAGCACTCTTCCTTCACCTGCAAACTTCTCCGTAAGTTCTTCAATTGCCGATGCAATTTCAGGATAATCCATATAATTTTCTTTCTTATGATTCGGAACCTTTGCATTCACAAGCGCCTGCGGAAGGACCTCCATAATCTTAGAAAGTTCTGACAACGGTTTCTTTGTTTCCACCATAACTTCCAATAAATGAAGTGCACTAAGGAGTCCGTCACCTGTTGTATTTTCATCAAGGAAAATAACGTGTCCGGACTGTTCACCGCCAAGACTTGCATCAATTTCCTTCATACGCTCCAAAACATATCTGTCGCCAACTTTTGTTTGCTCAATCTTGATTCCGTTTTTCTCTCCCATAATGTAAAAACCAAGATTACTCATAACGGTGGCAACAATTGTATCACCTTTTAATTTGCCCTGTGACTTCATATGACAGCCAACAATCGCCATAATCTGGTCACCGTCAACCTGTTTACCATTTTCATCTACCGCCAACAATCTGTCCGCATCGCCATCAAACGCAAGCCCAACCTGTGCTTTTTCATACACAACACGTGCCTTAAGTTCTTCCATATGTGTCGAACCGCAGTTTGCGTTAATGTTGGTTCCATCCGGATTATTGTGAATGGCAACAACTTCTGCGCCAAGTTCTTTTAATGCTTCAACCGATGTATAGAAAGAAGCGCCTTCTGCACAATCTACCACAATCTTCATACCGTTTAAATCAATCGGGACAGACTGAATTGCATAATTAATATATTCTTCTCTTGCATCAGTACGATATTTGATTTTACCAACACCCGAACCCGTAGGGAACTTGATACCGTTCATATCCGATTTAATCAATGCTTCGATTTCATCTTCCATCGCATCCGGTAACTTATATCCGTTTCCGTCAAAAAACTTGATACCGTTAAACTCCACAGGGTTATGGGACGCCGAAATCACAACGCCCGCATCTACCTTATATTTCTTGGTAAGATATGCAACCGCCGGTGTCGGTACCACACCTACATATACTGCATTTGCTCCCACCGAACATACACCTGCCATAAGTGCATTTGCAAGCATATCGCCTGAAATTCGTGTATCACAGCCTACCATAATTGTCGGTTTGTGGGCATTTTCTTTTGTAAGAACATATGCACCCGCCTGACCAAGCTGCATCGCAAGCTGTGGTGTGAGTTCCTCATTTGCAATCCCTCTTACACCATCTGTACCAAATAATCTAGCCATTTTTCGTTTCCTCCACAATTATGTGTTTTTCTTAACTTCAATCGTTATCATAACCGGCGTGTTTTCTACACCTTCCGGAATATTCAAAGTAGCCTTCACAACATAGGTACCCTCAAGCCATGCAGAAAGTCCCGTACTCGGCAACACCTCATTCATATCGATAACACCTGTTATTTTGTCCGTCATTGCCTGTCTTACTTTAGACACGGTTCCTGTCACTTCCAATTCAGTATAATCAGGAACATCCACCATAGAAACCTGCATTCCTTCCGGCAAATTCACAATTGTTAAATCTTCTTTTAACACTTCAACAACCTCAGTAACAACCTCTTCTACCGGTACTTTGATTGTCACTTTACCATCATATTCCTTATCGCCCAAAATAATGTTATCAGGCAAATAGTTTTTCAACATAATAGTAAATTCTTTAGTTTCAGAAAGCTCATCAACACTTACTTCTGCACCACTTATCAGTATTTCTTTTACGTCACGAAGCACTTCTGTTTCACCTGCAATTAAGACAGTCATAATATCACAGGTAACCGCATCTTCGACCACACCATAGCCTTCCGCTACATTTCCATTTAACTGATATTTTACCGGAACATATTTGGTCGGAATAACATTTACATTAATGTGTACTTTTTCCGTACCTTTCACAAGCAAATCACTGGTAATCTCAACACCATCTTTATCATAGAGCCTTACAGTTCCGTAGGTTGCTACATCACTGCTGGATTCTGTTACATCCACACTTACCTTTGCAGACGCAATCTTCGATACAACACTTTCCGGTCCCGATACTCTGATACGGTTTTGATCCAGTTCAATGCCACCTACAATATATCCGCTGGCAAGCTTGCCTGTGGTTGTTGCATTGATAACCAGTTGTTTACTCTTGGATTCCTCTATATTTAATTTTACACATTCCAAGCTACTTCTGATAGTTGTAATTTTTGAACTGTTACGCACATCTACCGAAACATTAACCGCCACCGTATTAGCCACGGTAATATCATTGATATCAGCTTTCGCCACAATGTCACTCTCATTTAATGATTCAACCAGTGTTCTCGGTCCGTAAATAGTAATTGTTTCTACTACTGCCGAGTTATCCAAAACCTCATATGTCATTCCTGCTTCTGTCAACACCTCCGTATTCACAATCTGTACAGGAACATTTCTAAAGGTTTCCGACACTACCGGATCATCTATGTTAATTACTGCAAACCACAAAATAAGGGCAAATAGAATGGCAATTAATTTAAGGCCCCAGTTATTGGTTAGCTTTTTTCCCATTTCCTACCCTTCCCTTCCATATTTTGATATTTTTACCTTCTGCCGTTTTCTTAATGTTGATAATAGAATCCACACGTTCTTTTAAACGTTCAGAAGTGACATTTCTTTCCAGTTTTCCTTCATAGGCAATACTGATTTTTCCGGTTTCTTCAGATACAATTATCGTAACAGAATCCGCAACTTCCGAAATACCTACGCCTGCACGATGTCTTGTCCCAAGTTCTTTTCCAAGATTCATACTATCAGACAAAGGCAAATAACAAGTAGCTGAAAGCACCCTGTTACCTCTGATAATAACCGCACCATCATGTAACGGAGTATTATGTTCAAATATATTGATAAGGAGCTGACTGGTCACAATACCATCTACGTCAATACCGGTTCTGCAATAATCATCCAGCACCTGTTCATTTTCAATTACAATAAGGGCACCCGTTCTTACTCTGGACATTTCCGTACATGCTCTTGCAATTTCCAAAATTGTTCCCTGAGAAATTTTACCTTCCTGGGTTTTGTTGGTTTCAAATGGTAAAATTGACGCCAGAATATTCTTTCTTCCAAGTGTCTCAAGCGCTCTTCTTAATTCCGGCTGCAAAACAACAACGATGGCAGTAATTGCTATTGCAAATACGTTTTCCGCAATCCACAATATGGTTGTCATATTGAAAATAGCCGCAAAAACAAAAAACAACAGAATCACAACAACGCCCTTGAGTAGAGACCATGCTCTTGTATTTTTTACCCACACCAAAATGTAGTATACAAGCACCGCAATGACCAACACCTCAACGACGTCTGTCCACCGTATAGCCGGAAAATATAAATTTGCTAAATATTTGTCTACAAAATTGAATATCTGCTCCATAACCCTTTCATCCTTTATGGAATTACGATTTTAATACATTCTTGACGAATTGATTTTTTTCACCGTTTTCGCCGCCGGTGCCACAGTAACTTTTGGTACAGCTTTGACATAATAATAATATTCATCATCCTCAAACTGCACTCTTTCTGTTCTACTGTAATCTACATTGAATACAAAGAATTGCAATAACTTCGCTATAAGAACCGCCAATATACTGCCAAGAAGCAACCATATTATCGAAATTTTTGTATCCAACAATAAATCTCCAACCAATAAAATCATCGCATCCACAATGGCACCTGTAACCATAGCCACAGTCCATGAGTAGTCAATGGATAATCTTCTGATAATATATACCACAACAACCGTTACCACAAATGCAAATAAAGTAACAATCATCGCTGTATTCCCAATAATTCCCTCCAACATAATTTTAAATGTTGAAGTCACTTCACCTTCTGCTCCTGCCATCGCAACGGCACTTTCCGAAACAGAATCAATCAAATAATGTGTTACAACACCACAACCTACTGCTACCGCACTGACAGGTGCACACACAAGACCTGCACAGATTGGAATAAGATATGGTATCTTCAAAAAGAAACAAATCGGTGTAAGAAGCACCAGCAATGCATCTTTAGGGGTAAATCTGAAATACAAAAGAAACATAATTGCAAAAATAGCCAACGCGATCAATGCGCACTCCATTGCCAAAGCATATATATGTCCCACTACAAACAATGCACTCACAACAAGCGAGCATCCCCATGGTAAAATGGCACATGCTACGGCTGCCATCAAAACTACAAATACATTACACAACAAGTCCATATATCCCAGTTCTGAATTAATCATAATAATCGCCAACAGCGTAAGTAAAAACTTAAGCACCGGCGTAATATACATTTCATATTTCCCGTATATTTTCTTTATATTTTCTCTGATTTCCAGTAAATTACTCATTACTCTTTCCCTTCGGTCCGTGATTTTCATACATTTCTGATAATTTCTTTAAATTGTTAAAATACAATTTCAAATTCTTTCTTGCCTTCCGGTATTTGACAGAATATACCACAAAAGAAATGACAGCATATATTCCGACAAATGCCAGATACCAGAAAAGTATCCCTTTTGCATACTCAAACAAATCCATCTGGTAGATATCGCCCATAAATGCTTCTAAATCCATAAGAATAACCAGTGCAAGCATTATAAAAAAGGTTATCGTCGCATATACAACAGATTTGATTGTCTGCATTCTGATATAGTCGCTTCGGAAATATTTCCCTATAGCCACATTTTTCTTTCCCTCGCCGGCCTCATAGGATGCCAGTCTGGTCATTAAAATAACTCTCTCTGCATTTAACATAATCTGACCCCGAAATTTTATAAGAATCTCATTCTTGGATTATCTTTTGGATTATTGTTCACAGGCTGCTGTGGTTGTCTGCTTGCCTGCGCCTGACGAACTACATTATTAAGTCCGTTCAAAGTCTGTGCCTTACATTTATCACAATATCTTCCCGTTCTGATGCTTGCACCACAAATTTCACAAGCCAGGCCGATCATAGAATCTTCTGTAAATTCCAGTCTTTCTTCACGAATCCACTGTTTAATCTGGGAAGTCTCAACCTCACATGCTTCCGATACGTCGTTGATAGTACATCCTCTGTTTTTCTGCACGTATTCTTTTACTTCCTTGAATTTGCCCTCCAATTCATCTCTACACGAGAGACAAAGTGTCTGTCCAATAATATAGTTGAATACTCTCCCACATTTTCTACAATTACGTACGTTCATACAAAACCTCCTACATACCCCTGCCGACCGCCAGCGAAACACAATATACTTCCCCGACTCCGGCTGATTTCAGGCACCTTGCCACTTCGTCCATAGTGGCCCCTGTTGTATAGATATCATCGACCACTATAACTGTCTTTAATTTTACATCATTTTGCCCTATTTTAAAAGCATTTTTCAAATTATTTTGGCGTTCTTTACCGTTTAATTGTTTTTGCGCCAAAGTAGCCCTTCTTCTGATAATAAAATTCCCTTTTACCGGGATACCAAGTTCCCTTCCAAGCGCATTTGCAAGAAGCTTTGCCTGATTATATCCACGCTGCTTTTCCCTGTCTTTATGAAGCGGTACCGGTATAATCGCATCCGCCTTCCAGCTTCGCATTTCCTTGCCCAGTTTTCCCGCCAAATCCTTGCCAAAAAAGTCTGCGTATTCTCTGCGTCCTTCGTATTTCAGACGATATATGGCCTCTTTTACGGTATCGTATTCGTATAACGCCCTTCCTCTGGTATAAATATGGGCAGAATTTTTACAATCTCCACAATACTCTAAGGCATCATCCCGCAAGCTTTTTCCGCACTTCATACATAAAGGTTCCCTGACATATTTTATTTTTGGCCGGCACTTTGTACATATGTACCGCCCCATTTTATCCACCGGCTTGTCGCAAACAGGACAACGCCTTGGAAACAATAACTCAATGAGAAAATTCATATATTTCCTCCATCTGTCTAATGGCAATATCCAAGCCGGTATAGCGCTCATAATCGCTGATATTTTCAATCATTTTCGTCACCATATCCCGATTACCCACGATCGTAACACACTCTTTCGCCCTGGTGATTGCCGTGTACAAAAGATTTCTGTTAAAAAGCAGTCTTGGCCCTGTCAAAACAGGTAATACAACCGCCGGATATTCGCTTCCCTGGGATTTGTGGATGGTAATGGCATAAGCAAGCTCTAATTCCTCTAAATTCTCGTAATTATAATTCACCTTCCTCTTATCATCAAATTCCACACACATTTCCCTGTTTACAGAATCGATGATAAGAATGGTTCCGATATCACCATTAAAAATCCCCATTCCTTTATCAATCGGAATATTGTATTTACTGACAATCTCCCACTCCAGCTGATAATTATTTTTTACCTGCATAACCTTGTCGCCTTCACGGAACAAAATATTTCCCACTTCCATTTCATTCTTATTATTTGATTCAGGATTCAATGCCTTTTGCAACAGAGGATTTAATCCTTCCACACCAAGCGGCCCTTTTCGCATCGGGGTCAACACCTGAATGTCCGCCGAAGTCCCCCTGACATATTTAGGAAGCCTTTCTTTTACCAGTTCCACAACCGTATTTTCAACATTCGCCACGTCCCATCTTTCCATAAAAAAGAAATCTTTGCTCTTATTATCCAGTAAAATCTGCTGTCCTTTATATATCTTATGGGCGTTTACTACAATATCACTCTCTTTTGCCTGTCTGAAAATAGTCTCCAGCATAACTACTTTAAAACAGCCGCTTTCAATCAAATCACGAAGCACTTGTCCGGGACCTACTGAAGGAAGCTGATTAACATCTCCTACCATAATTAACCTGGTTCCCGGTATCAACGCCTTTAAAAGTGCCTGAAAAACAAACATATCCACCATCGACATCTCATCCACGATAACCACATCCGCTTCAATCGGATTATCTTCATTTTTCTCAAATCCCGCCCGAAAAGCCGTATCCCCTTCAAGCCTTCCGTTCAGTTCTAAAAGTCTGTGTAAGGTCCTCGCTTCATAGCCGGTTGTTTCCGTCATACGTTTAGCCGCCCTGCCCGTCGGTGCCGCCAGATAAAATTCCAGCCCCTCCGATTCAAAATAACGTATCATAGCGTTAATCGTAGTCGTCTTTCCCGTTCCCGGACCACCCGTCAAAATAAACACACCGTTACATACGCTTTCAACAACCGCCTTTTTCTGCAGTTCATCAAGAAAGATACCCGAATCATCCTGCATCTTATCCAGTTTTTTAAGCACATGATTTTTTCCATCAATAAACGGAATATTGAGTTCCCACAGTTTTCTGGCACAGTTCTGCTCTGCAAAATAAAGACTCATAGCATAGGCACATACCTTGTCTTCATAGGTCTTGAGCATAATCTTTTTGTCCATAGCAAGATTGGTAATCTGTGGAGTCAATACCTCCTTATCTATCCCAAGAAGCACACCTGCTTTTTCTTTCAACACTTCCACCGGCAGATACGTATGTCCTTCATTTACCGCCTGCAAAAGCGTATACAAAATACCGCTTCTGATACGATAGTCGGAATCTGTTTTTATCCCTGTTTTCCGGGCAATTTCGTCCGCTATTTTAAAACCAATACCCGTGATATCTTCTGCCATTTTGTACGGATTTTCCTGCAAAACAGAATACATATCCGTACCGTATTCCTTATATATTTTTATCGCCAGAGTATTGGAAATGCCGTACTTTTGTAAAAACAGCATAGCCTCTCTCAAATCCTTTTTTTCCATCATCTGAATGGCAATATCCCTGGCTTTTCTATCACTGATTCCTTTTATTTCTATTAGCCTTTCCGGTTCTTCTTCTATGATACGGAACGTATCGTTTCCAAACGCCTTAACAATACGTTTGGCAAGTGCTTCTCCCACACCCTTGATGGCACCGCTCCCCAAATAACGTTCCATGGAAGTCCTATCTTCCGGCGGAATAATCTTATAATCCTCCACCTTAAACTGTTCTCCATACACGTTGTGCGTGATGAATTCCCCCACAAGTTCCAGCGTTTCGCCTTGCTCAATGGACTTAAAACTGCCCACACAAATAACATCTTCCTTTTCCATAGCAAGATTAAACACCGTATATCCATTATCTTCATTTCGAAATAAAAAATGTTCCAAATACCCTTTTAATACCATAGTTTCTCCATAAAGTCACAAAATGACTGCCTATGCCTAGGCAGTCATCTCAATTTATATTCTATACTTTAAACTTCATAATTTCTCTTCATCTGTTCATACAACGACTGTGCCAAAGAGGAGGTTGTAGATTCTGTTATCTGTCCTGCAATTTCTTTCATTGCTTCATCTTTAAAATAATCCACCATTGTAGAGCTTGTAGAATCACTATCCACACCAAAGTTCACATTTTTGGTCATTTCGGATAATACCTGTTCCCATAAATATGCCTCAAACTCTTTACAGGCATCCATTAATTCTTCATCGGTTGCCTTAGAGTAGTCATTTTTTGACCAATTATCACCGGTCTTATTAACAGCTGTATTTGTAATCTGACTTGTGTAAGCCGAAATATCCATATCCATACGCTATACTCCTACTGCTTTAAGTTGTTGGCCTGCTGCATCATTTCATCGGTTGTGGTAATAGCTTTTGAGTTCATTTCATAAGCACGCTGTGCCACAATCAAGTTAACCATTTCATCTACTACCTGTACGTTGGAACTTTCCAAATAGCCCTGACGCACTTCTGTCTTCTGAAGACCTTCTGTAGTAGCTTCATTCAAAGGCTGACCGCTGGCTGCAGTCACACTATACATTGTGTTACCTTCTTTCTCAAGTCCGCCCGGATTGCTGAACTGGTAAACACCGATTGTGATTCCCATAGGTGCCGGGTTATTCTGTTCATCCGGATAACACACTTCGCCATCGCTGGAAATTGTAATTTTACTTGTCTGGTAATCGCCGTTTAATTCAATCGGATTACCGTTTGAATCCAGAACCGGATAACCTTCCGATGTACAAAGCGATACACCACCCTGTGTATTGATTGCCCAGTTGAAATTACCATTTTTTGTGTAATATGTATTACCATCGTTTCCACGTACCGCAAAGAAACCATCGCCCACCAAAGCAAAGGCCGCATCATTTTCCGATGCTGTTAAGTTACCTGTAGTGAACACTGTGGTAATGGATGCAGAACGAACACCAAGTCCCACCTGCGCTCCTGTCGGTTTATTGGCACCGTTAGCAGTTGTGGTTTCTGTCTGTAAGTTCTGGTATAACAGCGATTTGAACTGGTTTACCTGTGTTTTATATCCAATTGTATTTACGTTTGCAAGGTTGTTGGCAATGGTATCAACGTTTGTCTGCTGTGCGTTCATACCAGTTGCTGCTGTCCATAAACTTCTTACCATATGACCCTCCTATGTATTAACCTAATCTACCGATTTGATTTACGGTTGTATCCAGAATTCTGTCGTATGTCTGAACCACCTTCTGATTGGTTTCATACGCTCTTGAAATAGTAATCATATTTACCATTTCGGTTACAACAGAAATATTGGACTGTTCTAAATATCCGGAATTGATGGTAGCCTGGGTATCGATTGGCGTAGCGCCGGTGGTAGCTTCAAAATATGTTTCACCATATCTTTCCAAATAATTATAATCTTCAAAATCCGTTAATTTAATCTTGGTTACAACTGCACCGTCCTGCCAGATACTTCCGTCTTCGGCAATGGTTGCATCCAAAGCGGTATTCAACTGAATATGCTGATTATTGTCATCTAAAACATAATCTCCATCCTGTGTTACCAGATAACCGTCCACGTTCAGAGTAAAGTTACCATCTCTTGTATATTTCACGCTTGTTTCACCACTTTTTGAAGTGAATTCCACATTAAAAAATCCTTCACCGCCAATAGCTAAATCAAACGTATTTCCCGTCGATTTAAACGACCCCTGGGAATAGTCTACATAGTTTTCACCGATTTTAACACCCGGTGAATTGGCACCGATATGGGTAGAAACGTTCATACCGGTGGATAGGTCATTAATTCTGTAGGCTAAAACCGTATCAAAGGACTGGCTTGTAGTACCTTCCTTTTTATAGCCTGTTGTAGTTGCGTTGGCTAAGTTATTGGTCATAACGTCCATTCTATTCTGTTCATTTACCATTCCGCTCCATGCGGTATAGAGTCCTTTTAACATAGCCATCCTCCTACGAAAAATTTAGTCTTCGTTATATCCTGTCAGGCATTCCACATATTTACCGGTTCCGA
>CAZMND010000075.1:0-10630 GCA_964567585.1 uncultured Lachnospiraceae bacterium | reverse complement strand
ACTATTGACCAATATTTTCTTCATAAAAACCACCACCTTTCAAATTGCTATTTTCTTATTATTGTAAACCACTTTCACTTGAAACTATACTAGTCAGATTTCTCTTTGTCAACGAAATAAAGTCTTTCTATGACAGAAATTTTTGCTCTGGCATTGGTTGCTTCCGTAATCTTTTTAATCAGTTCCTTTTCCATTGCTTCTTTGAACAAAATCGTGAATTCCACATCTTCTGCGTACTCGGAATTTTCAATGGGAATATTCTCCTGTCCCAAAATATACTGTATCTTGCCGATGTCCGTGTAAGAAGCCTTGATGGACATTCTCGTTCCAAAGCACATCACGCCTTTTTTGCAGTTATTAAGACCCTCTTTTACAGCCTGGGTATAAGCCCGCACAAGTCCCCCTGTGCCAAGCAAAATCCCGCCAAAATATCTGGTAACAACTACCGCTACGTTGCGGATACCTTCTCCCAGCAATACCTCCAGCATCGGTCTTCCTGCAGTTCCACTTGGTTCCCCGTCGTCACTGCAGCGGGTCAGTTCCGCTTTTTCTCCGATAACGAAGGCGGAACAATTGTGTCTCGCATCCCAGTATTTCTTTTTCATTTCATCAATAAAAGCCGTCGCCTCTGCTTCCGTATTCACAATGCGTACCGTGGCGATAAATCTGGACTTTTTCTCCACAATCTCGCCTTCGCCATCTGACAGAAGCACTCTATAAGCATCTTTTCTTTCTTCCATAATTTATACAAAACTTTCTTGAGATTTTCTGAAATTTCCATTAACATATTAACATAAGTAAGAATAAAAGTGTATGAAATTGTAAACAATTTCCAATATATCACAAAAAAACTTTATTTCGGGAACCTAAAATGTTATAATGCAGTGTAGAATTAGTTGCACTTTTGCCAAGGAGGCTTTATTTATGAAATATGGTAAAAAAGCAGTGAGGAAGAAACAACGCGAACTGAATTCCCGCGGTAGCAAATGGGGACGAAAAATCGCGATTACAATTTTACAGGTTATATTATCAATGATATTGATTGTTGGTATTATTGGGGTCAGCGGTGCCATCGGTGTTTTCAAGGGCGTTATTGCCACTGCTCCCGACATAAGCGATATCGATGTTTCGCCATCCAACTTTTCCACTTTCGTTTACGACAACGAGGGGAATCAGATATCAAAACTTGTAGCTGCAGACAGTAACCGTATTATGGTCAGTTCTGAAAAGATTCCACAGAATTTGAAGGATGCCTTCGTTGCTATCGAAGACGAACGTTTTTACAGCCATAACGGTATTGATATTAAAGGTCTTATGCGTGCCGTTTTTACAGCCGTAAAATCCGGTTTTGATGATATGCAAGGTGCCAGCACCATTACACAGCAGCTCATTAAAAACAGTGTTTTCCCGAACTTCATTCACGAAGACGGGCTTCTGGATTCTTTAAAACGTAAAATCCAGGAACAATATCTTGCCATCGAGCTCGAAAAAATCATGGACAAGGATACCATTTTAGTAAACTATTTGAACACAATCAACTTGGGTCAGAATACTCTCGGTGTACAGTCCGCTTCTCTTCGTTATTTTAACAAAGACGTAAGTGAACTGACACTTTCCGAATGTGGTGTTATTGCAGCCATTACGCAGAATCCTACAAAATACAATCCGATTTCCAATCCGGAAAAAAATGCGGAAAGACGTGAAAAAGTTCTTAGTGATATGAAAAAACAGGAACTGATTACCCAGGCGGAATACGACGCGGCAATGGCAGACGATGTATACTCCCGCATTCAGAATGTTAACTCTGAAATCAGTAGTGACAATGTAAACTCTTATTTTATAGATGCCTTAACCGATCAGTTAACTGAAGATTTACTGGCGGAAGGTTATTCCGAATCCCAGGCTTACAAACTGATTTACAGTGGCGGTTTATCCATCTACTCTACAATGGATTCTACAATCCAGAGCATTGTGGATGACGTTTTCACAGACGAAGAAAACTACCCTGAAAAAGTCAAATGGCTGTTAACTTATGCCTTAACAATCAAGAAGGCTAATGGCGATTTGGAAAACCACAGTACAGAAATGTACCGAACATATTTCAGACAATTTGATAAAGATTTCAACATGCTCTATTCTTCGCAGGATGACGCATATGATGCTATCGCAGAATATATTGCCGCAGTACTCGAGGAAGGCGATGAAGTATTTGCTGAAAGTATTAACATCACTCCTCAGCCTCAGGCTTCTATCACCATTCAGGATCAGTACACCGGCTATGTTGTTGCAATGTATGGCGGCCGTGGTGAAAAAACAGCCAGCAAAACTTTGAACCGCTCCACTGACACAGTTCGTCAACCAGGCTCTACTTTCAAGATTTTAGCGGCTTACGCACCTGCAATCGACTGTTACGGCAAAACACTTGCCAGTGTATATAACGATGCTCCTTTCTGGTATACGTATACAGAAGAACCAAAGGAAGTACTTAACTACACAAGAACCCATAATGGTATGATGACCTTCCGCGAAGCGATTATTGGTTCTATCAATGTTATGGCTGTAAAGACCTTAACGGAAATCACTCCTCAGTTAGGTTATGATTATCTGGAAGATTTTGGCTTTACTTCTTTAGTAGAGTACAGAGATATAAACGGCGAAGGATATTCCGACATTCAGCAGGCTCTTGCTTTAGGCGGTCTGACTGATGGTGTAAGTAACTTTGAATTAAACGCAGCTTATGCAACTATAGCGAATGAAGGTGTTTATATTGAACCCACCTTATATACCAAAGTTTTAGACCATGAAGGTAATGTTATTATTGATAAGACAAATCCGGAATCTCACCGTGTTTTAAGAGCTGAAACCGCATACTTGTTAACAGATGCAATGCAAGATGTTGTAGAAGCTCCGGGCGGTACAGGTGGACGTTGTAAGTTATCCAATATGGTAGTTGCCGGAAAAACAGGTACTACCTCAGATAATAAAGACTCCTGGTTTGCAGGTTTCACACCTTATTACACCGCTACTACATGGGTTGGCTACGATAACAACACGAAGATGAATACTTCAACAGAAACTCCTTTATCCAGAACTCTTTGGAAAAAGGTTATGAGTCAGATTCATGAAGATTTGGAAAATATGCCGTTTGTTATGCCGGAAGACATTGCTGAAGTAACTGTATGTTCCGAATCGGGCAAACTTCCAATCGCCGGTTTGTGTGATGGAACTCTTGTAACAGAATATTTTGAAGTAGGTACAGAACCTACAGAGAGCTGTAATGTTCACTTTGTCGGAATGATTTGTGCCTATGACAACTTACCTGCATCGGATGGTTGTCCATTCTGTGTAGATGGTGTTGCCACCTTAATACCGGTTGAAAATGAAGCACTACACGCAGGTAGCCTTCCTCGTGATGAAGAAGGTAATATTATTGAAGGTGCTACGATAAATACAAGCAATTATTGTCAGCACAACGCACTCTTCTTTGCGGACCCGAATTCATATAATATCATACAAAATCAGTGGGCCGAATTAATTGCAAGACAACAGGCTGCTGCCGGTCAATAAAATTATAATAAACATTCAACAAAAAACGCCTCGGCTATGCCGGGGCGCTTATTTTTTTATTCTTTATTTATTATCTTTGATAAAATCAATCTGTTCCTGAAGTTCATCTATTTTCTTCTGAGCTTCTCTGATTTTCTGAACCATTTCCATATACTCCGGATCCGGATTCAAGGCATTGTTGGCATAATAGATTTTTCCAATCATAGAATAATTCTTTTTAATCACGGTATTATATGTGTTAATCTGATTTTTCAGTTCCGCGATAGCTGCCATTTCTTTTGCTTTATCCGAAAGATTCTTACCGGTGTTATACACGGTCTCGCCTACTTTTTCAAAAAAATCCATTTCACAAATTCCTTTCCGTCACGGTTTTACGCTTTTTTACCGAATACTGCGATGGATACGCCTTCTACGCTGACAGTATCTTTAACCGCACTCTTTCCTGCAAATAAGCAATTCTGTTTCCAGTGCATAGAAGAAGATTTATCAACCAGTTTCTGCCATTTTCCTTCCGGCAAGGTCACTTCATATGGTGTTTCATTTCTGTTATACACAACTACGATGGAATCCCATTTGTCCTTGTGACCATGTACATTATTCATCTCGTATGCTACCACACCGTCTTTTGTACAAATAGGGTAGATGAAATTCAGTTCATACATACTTCTGTCATTAAACGCCGCAAAGTTCTGACGCAAACCGATAAGTCCCTTATAGTACTCCACAAGTTCCTTATATTCATTGCATCTCATCCAATCCAGTTTGTTTACATCTGCAGAAGAAATGTAGCTGTTATCATCACCGAACTTGGTACGTCCAAATTCTTCGCCTGCCTGAAAGAATGGTGTACCCTTGCAAGTTAAAACAATGCCCGCCACAAGCTTATTTACCGCTAAAACCTTCTCGTCCTTCACACCATAATCCACTTCGTCCTGAAGTGTAATTGCCAGTTTGTCCCACAACGTATAATTGTCATGAGCTGATACATAGCTGATAATCTGTGAAGGTGTTTTCGGTCTGAAATCACTGTGACCTCCGTCGCACCACGCATAAACAGAAGACATAACATCTTCTTCCAAACCGTCTTCCCCATTGGCAAAGCCCGGTTCTTCTGCTTCAAATACACTACCCTTAATCGCGTCTCTTGTAAAATCGCAGAAGATTGCAATATTGTCATCTAACAAATCAATATGTTTTTTCAGCGCCGGTGTAAATCCTTCTTCCATCGGTGACTCTGATGCGATCCATGGTTCGCCGTACATAATGATATGTTTTCCGTTTGGAAGTTCATTTAACGCCGCTCTGATTAAATTCAAAGTTTCCACATCATGAAGTCCCATCAGGTCAAAACGGAAACCATCAATATGATATTCTTTTGCCCAGTAAACAACTGACTGAATCATAAACTGGCGGTACATAAATCTTTCACTTGAAGTTTCGTTTCCACAATCAGAACCATTAGACATACTGCCGTCTTCATTCTGTCTGTAATAATAATATGGCGCCAAAGCCTGGAATGATGTATCTCTGGAGAATGTGTGGTTATATACAACGTCCATTACAACCGCAATCCCTGCCTTGTGTAAAGACTGCACCATTTCTTTAAATTCTCTGACACGTACCTCTCCATGAGAAGCATCTGTGGAATAAGAACCTTCCGGAACATTGTAGTTCATTGGGTCATAACCCCAGTTAAACTGTTTATCATCGCCGATTTCATCCACTGAACCGTAGTCATAAGTAGGAAGAAGATGTATATGTGTAATTCCCAAATCCTTCAAATATGCCACACACGTTTTCGCCTTACCTTCGTTATCCAAGGTTGTATTTTGTTCCGTAAACGCAAGGTATTTTCCTCTGTATTTCGGCGATACACCTGAATGTTCATCATAGGAAAAGTCTTTGATATGTACTTCCCAAATGACAGTATCTTTGTTCTTCTGATACCATAACGCATCCTTGTCAAAGCCCTTTGGATTGGTTGTTTCCATATCAATGACCATACCTCGTCTGCCGTTCGCACCGCAGGCTGTTGCGTATGGGTCAATACATTCTACTTTTTCGTTTCCACGGGTAACTACATAGGAATAATAAACACCATGTAAGTCACCTTCTACTTTTACACTCCAAAAACCGTTTTCACCTTTTACAAAGTTATATGCACCCTTATCTGCTGCACCGTTTTCGTGATCAAGTCCCGTTGCATATAAAAATAAACGAATTTCGTCAGCATCCGGCGACCACACCTTAAAGGTCGTTGCTTCCTTCGTGTAAGTTACCCCAAGGTCATCACACGCTTTTTCATACTCACTGCGAAATTCTTTTGATTCGTACCATTCCTTATACTGAAATTCTGTCATATTTCCTCCTTGCATGGCATTTTTCAGCCTAAATCTTTTTTATCCCCATAATTCTTTTATTTTCTTATGTTGTTCATTGAGCCAGACACGTGCCTCTTCAACACCCTCTCTGGTAAGCGGAACCTGTGTCCTGATTTTCTTATCTTCCGGTGTTTTCGCATAACAATATGGCTCAGGCCAGATAGTGACAACAATGGAATCTCCGCTCTTTTTCAGCATATAGCGCATTCCCGTATCACTGCCTGTCAACTCTTCTTTTCTGATATAATTTAAATAATTAAATTCTTCCGCTTTTATCATAAAACACTGCCTTATCTTCTAGTTGGAACTTCTTAATATAATTGTATTGATTTCCGGCGGATTAAATACTCTTGGAAGGTCCACAGAATTGCCGATTCCTCTGCCAACTATCATTGTAGTCTCTTTTTCAGACCAGAGTCCATCGGTATACTCAGGAAACCATCCCTGTCCCGGTGCATATAGGCCTCCGATTCCCGGCAAACGCACCTGTCCGCCGTGAGCGTGCCCTGTCAAAATCAAATCGGCATCGTATTTTGTATACTCGGCAAAATATTCCGGTCTATGTGATAAAACGACCGTATATAAGTCCTCTTCCTTTAGTGCCATCACATTTTTCATCATAGCGTTGATACGTTCCGAATGGGACTCATACTCCGCATAATCACTGTCTTTGTATAACGTCGAAGGGTCCTGGATTCCAAGCATATAAATGCTTTCCTCGCCCTTTGAAATTTTCACACCATCATTATTCAAAAAAATAACACCAATCTCTTCCATCGCCAGTTTAAAAGGATTGTTGTCCACATCATCCAGCAAAACCATTTCGTGATTACCATAAACAAAATACACGTAATAATTCTCCGTCAGTCTTTTAACAAAATCCACCGTATCCTGACCCGCCATTTTATCGGAAGTCCCTGCTTTTAAAGCATTATTTTCCTCCGCATAATATGTAGAATCCACTAAATCACCTGTGATTACCACCGCATCCGGTGCTTCGCCCACAACGCTTTTATATAATAAATCCGCCTGTTCCTGACTTCTTATGGAATGTACATCTGTAACCTGTACAATTCGGTATCCATCAAAAGCCGTAGGAATCTGCTCATCCAAAATTTCGTACTCAGTAATATATATATTCTGATTCGCCAGATAATTTCCAACGAGTAAAATACCTATCAAAACGGAAAGAATCAGAAAACTTCTAAGGGCCCGTTTTCCACGCTTTCCTCTATCTATATTCTTTTTATTTCGTTTCATCGATTGCTCCTAAATCCGCAATGCCCCATATAAGACTAAAATACTATTTCATTATATGCTAAAAGGAAGTTTTTCTCAAGCAGTTTATGTATTTATGGAAAATATAGGCTCAAAAGTATTTGTTGCGAAGCAACAGTAAAAAATGTCCAAAATCTTGTAGGGAAAGTTTGCTTTCCCCACAGAGTTTTTGACATTTTCATCTGTCACATTACGTGACAGATGCTTTTGAGTCACTCCCTCCAAAAAAACTACCTAAAAAGGTCGAAATTCTTGAATTGTTTTTGCACGAACTATCCTTTAAAATAGAATTTGTAATTCGTAACAAAGGATGGGGATTTTTATGAACTATAAAGACTATACACTTGCAATACTCGACAAACTCGGTATTCATCAGTTGCTTAGAGGCTGTGAATATATTTTGTGCGGCATCGAATACCTGCTCTCTCTGGCCCAAAATGTAACACCTGACTCTGAAATGATTTATAATTTTGCAGCCCAAAGATATGTTTTAGAGCCAACTGCTATCGAAAACAGTATGCGTAACGTAATACAGTGCATCTGGACCAACAAAGAAAATCCACAGCTTATGCTGGATATTTTCGGTGCCTACAATATGGACAAACGTCCGAGCAATTTGGAATTTCTTATGCTACTGTACAACCACATTCGCCTACAAACGGAGTCTTCCGACACGCTTACAAAACTGGACGAAGTATGGGAAAACAGCAAGAGAGTATATCGGGAAAGTAAACAAAATATCAATTCACAAAACGAATAAACTTATCTTCGTACAAAAAGACTTCAAAAACTTTCATAGTTCTTGAAGTCTTTCAAGCTGATAACGGGAATCGAACCCGTGACCTCCTCACTACCAATGAGGTGCGCTACCGACTGTGCCATATCAGCAATTATTTGAGAAAGCTTTGACGCTTACCGAAGCATATTGTATCAAAGCTTTCTAACTTTGTCAATCAATCCTTCTCCATCGCTTTTTTTAGTTTGCTCCTGATTCTCTGGAGTGCATTGTCCGTAGATTTTTCATCCCTGCCAAGCACCTTGGCAATCTGTACATACTTCATTCCGGTTATATACAAATCAAAAACCTGCTTTTCAAAAATACTGAGTTCCTGCTCCACTAAAGTTTCAATTCTCTTCACATTTTCCTTGTCGATAAGAAGGTTTTCGGGATTACTGATTTCACCTGCCGAAAGCAAATCTCCCAATGCAATTTTTCCATCTTTATTCTCTTCGTCATTGCGTGAATACAAGGACACATAATTGTTAAGCGGTGTGTGTTTTTCCCTTTTTGACGCCTCAATGGCATTGTACATTTTACGGCTGATACAAAGGTCTGCAAAGGTAAAAAAACTGGCATCCCGACCACTGTCATAGTCTTTGATGGCACGGAAAAGTCCAATCATACCTTCCTGAATCAAATCCTGCTCTTCTGCGCCCAAAATATACATATTTCTGGCATACTTACGCACAAGATTTTTATACTTATTCAAAATATAATCCATAATTGCCTCTTCTCCGTCCCTAAGGCGAAGAATCAGCTCCTCATCCGTACAACCACTGTAATCGTACATTTTATTCTCCTATTTGCATTTTAGTTTACATAACTATAGCATTCGTTGTCTTACAATTTCATAAGCGAGGATTCCTGCTGCCACGGAAGCATTCAGGGAGTCAATGTCGCCTCTCATCGGAATCGATGCAACAAAGTCGCACTTTTCCTTCACAAGTCGGCTGACACCTTCACCCTCGTTACCGATAACAAGTCCTATCGGTCCTTTTAAGTCCAAATTATACATCGTGGTTCCGTCCATGTCCGCACAAACAAACCAAAGGCCTTCTTTTTTCAATTCTTCAATGGTTTTACCAAGGTTTGTTACCTTCGCAACCGGTGTATAATTCAAGGCTCCGGCTGAGGTTTTTGCAACTGTCGCAGTAAGTCCTACAGCTCTGTTTTTCGGTATAATGACACCATGGGCACCTGCCTGATTGGCGGTTCTGATAATGGCGCCAAGATTGTGCGGATCTTCAATCCCATCAAGGAGCACCAAAAACGGCGGCTCATTCTTTTCTCTTGCAAGTGCTAACATATCTTCCACTTGGGCATATTCATAAGCAGCCGCGTATGCGATAACACCCTGATGTTTTCCGGTTTCACTCATCTGATCGAGACGATCTTTTGACACAAATTTAACCATCGTATTATGTTTTTTTGCCTCTCTTTTGATGGTCATAATCGGTCCGTCTGTTGCCCCGTCCAAAATAAATATTTTATCAATCGGCTTACCTGCCCGATAAGCCTCAATTACTGCATTTTTACCTTCAATCGTAAATTCCTGATATCTCATAGTTTCCTCCACTCCAAGCCTTATGCCTGAAACCGCACTAAATTTCCGCACCAATGCGCTTTAAACCTTCTTTCACAAGAAAAAGCACTCTGTCCATCCTATCATCTAAGTATAAATATCCAAGAAGTGCCTCAAAACCTGTGGCTTTGCGGTATTCTCCCACACTGGCATTTTTTGCCGTAGTATAGGATTTGGCGTTACGTCCTCTTCTGTAAATATCCTCCTCCTCCGAAGTGAGCAAATCCTGAATACTTTCGATAAGTTCCTTCTGTGTCTTGGCATTTACCAAATAGCTTTTTTTCTTATGAAGTCCCTGGGGTGCGCGGTTTCCACGCTCCACCACTACGGTTCTTATTATTATATCATAAACGCAGTCTCCAAGAAATGCCAAAGTCAGCGGAGAATAGGTTCTAAGGTCCACATCTTTACAGTCAAATTCCTGTTTGATTTTGTAAAGTAAATTTATGCTTTCGTCCATTGTACGCCCTCACGAGTATCTTTGATAACAATGCCTTTTTGTAACAATTCGTCGCGAATCGCATCCGCTAACGCAAAGTTCTTTTCTTTTTTTGCCGCTGCACGTTCTTCGATTTTTGCAAGAACAAATGCTTCAAGTTCAGCATCTACGCCGGTGTCTTCTTTTTCTTCTGCTTTTAAAAGGTCAAGACCTAAAACTTCGTCATAGCTTGCAATAACTGCCTTTTTGGTAGCGCCGTTTAACTCTGCTTTCAATACATCGTATAAAAGTGTGATACCCATAGAAGTATTTACATCATTGCCTACTGCTTCTACGAATTTTTCTTTCCACTCTTTTACTGCTGCCTCATCAACGTTGCCTTCTTCTTTGATGTCAGCAATACGTTTTTTCAGTTTATTATAGGTTCCTGCTGCCTGATCCAATGCCTCAAAAGAGAAAACAAGCGGTTTTCTGTAGTGTGACTGAAGGCAGAAAAGTCTGTAAGCAAGCGGATTGTAACCCTTTTCCAAAAGAAGGGTTACAGTTAAGAAATCGCCCTTTGATTTACTCATTTTTCCTGACTGGTCATTTAAGTGATGTAC
>CAZMND010000074.1:0-10893 GCA_964567585.1 uncultured Lachnospiraceae bacterium | reverse complement strand
CATCGCCAAATGCCTTTGTTGCATTCGCATAATCAACAATCATCATCATATTGAAATATCCGTCAACAATTGTCTGTGAGATATCAAGAATATTAATCTGATTTTCTGCAAGATAGGTACAAACACCTGCAATAATACCCACTGTATCCTTACCTACTACTGTAATAATGGCTTTTTTCATAATATTTTTCCTCCAAATGTATTAGATTTGTATTAGATTTCAATTACATCTGACACTTCACTTCTTTTTGCAACGGATAAATTAAAATCCTTTGCCTTGTAAGGCGAATCAGACATATCAATTTCAAGTCTTACGGTTTCATATGCCAGCTCCGGCATATTGTTTTCCTTGCTTAAGTGCCCAAGAATCACATTTTTTGTTCCATCGTGTAAGATGCGGTCAAGTAACCGTCCGCAAAGTTCGTTGGACAAATGCCCTCTGTCACTTAAAATACGCTGTTTCAAATAATAAGGATATGGTCCGACCTGAAGCATATTCACATCGTGATTGGCTTCCAATAAAACCGCATCCAAATCTGCCATACACTCTACAATATAATCATTAAAATTACCAAGGTCCGTCAAAATGCCGACCTTTTTCTTTTCATACTGAACTCTGTACGCCACAGGCTTTCTGGCATCATGGGAAATTTTCACAGGATATACTGATATATCCTTTATGGTAAATTTCTCATCATACTTCACTTCGTGAAACAAGCCTTCCGGAAGAAGGCCTATTTTCTTATCCTGTTCAATTGCTTCAAACGTTGCTTTTGTGGTATAAATAGGAATCTCGTATTTTCGCGCCAGAATCCCGAGACCACTGATATGGTCGGAATGTTCGTGGGTAATTAAAATTCCATCCAGTTCGGAAGGTTTTATCCCAAGGGACTCAACTCCCGCCACCATTCTCTTACAACTGATTCCTGTATCTACAAGCAAATGCGTAGCATCAGAGCCTACATATATACAATTGCCGCTGCTTCCACTGGCAATACTACATAGTCTCATAAATTACTCCTACTTTTTCCAATAAATTTCAATCACATCGCCATGCTTTAAGGTTTCCATATATTGAGCCGGCTGTTTATTGAGAGTCGTAACAATACCACATCCCTGTGGTCTTGATAAATCAAAATCAATGTAATCAAATACGTCTACAAAGACATATTCCGGTTTACCCTTCAAAATATAAGTTCTTCCGTTTACGATAACACCGATTTGCTGTTCCAATGGTTTTACCGGCTGTGTATTGACTGTTTCAGTCACTATTTTTTGTTCCTCTTGTACAGGTGTATTTGCCGGTGCATTTACCTGCGTAGCCGCCGGAGTACTTTCTACTGTTTCATAAACATCATCTTCTTCCAGTTCATCATAGGACTGTGGCATATCATCGTCATCCTCCGATTCTAATTTCGCCATAGACCACATAACCGAGAAGTTACCATATACCTTTGTATCCATATCTGCGACCTTGTTATTCACGTAGATATGCATATTTTCATCCAGTAAAACATCCATAAATTCGATGATTTGTTTTACTGTATAGTAATCTAAAAATTCAATCTCATCTCCATCACAAATGCTGTAATATTCGGACTGAAGCGCACCATTCACATTCGCGAACTTCGGAAGGGAAACAATCTGATCATTCACATAAACATCAATTTTTCCGCTAAATTCAGGCAATTTTCCGATGGTCATCTTTGCATCCTCACCTGCTGTAGAAGATTCAATTCTGACAATATCGTTTGCCTTAATGGCTGTATGTAAATCTGCCTCTTCACCATTTACTGCAATAACCGCTGCTTCACCAAGCTGTCCTCTGACAATCTTGGATTTACCATTGACTACAAAAGTCAATTCCTTTCCTCTGCGTGGAAACAGATTTTCATTCTGGAAATCTGCCTGCATCGCCACATCTACTACTGTCAAATGGTTGTTGTCATAAAGTTTAATTCTGTCATCATTAAATGAAACATAAATAAAGTTATTGTTCTGTTCATAAAAACTCAAACAGATACCAATTGGCGTAACAAGAAGCGAATCCTTCTTCACATCGTTTTCAAGGAATTCGATTTTCTGCATAACTTCTTCACCACGAAGGGCAACTCTTTCCACCTGAATTCCAAGTTCTCTTGCGATACCTTCGGTATAGCCGTCAATTTTACCGCCTCCACCGACAACGAATACCGCACTAACCGGTCTGTCACCGTTTAATTCACGGATTTTGTCAGCCGCCTGTTTTGCCATTCCTCCAATTGCAGGCGCAATTACTTGGAATAATTCTTCACTCTTACAGGTCTGCGGAAGTCCCATAATATCTTCAAATGTAACTTCATCCTTTTCGCCCATTTCGCGTTTGATTTTTTCTGCCGCATTAAAATCCACGAGACAATGATGTGCCAGTGCTTCCGTGATACTGTCACCGGCTGTCGGAATCATACCATATGCCACAATACTACCGTCTTTTGTCACGGAAATATCGCTTGTACCTGCCCCAACATCGATAAGACCGATATTTAACATACGGAATCTTTCCGGAATTGCCACACGAATGGCCGCAATCGGTTCCAAAGTAAGGTTAGCAACCTCAAGACCTGCCATTTCCACCGCCTTATACAGACCGTCAACAACGTCATCCGGTAAGAATGTGGTAATTAAATCCGCTCCTACCTTCTTAGCCTTATGTCCCTGTAAGTTGGTAATCTGATAGCCGTTCAAATAATAACGGATAATCGTGTAACCAACACAGTAAAATTTCATATCCATATCTTTATTAGATGCCTGAAATTCCTCATAGGCTTTTTCAACGCCCAAAGAATCCAATCCCAGAATATCTTCTTCCGTCATCTCCTTTTCGCTTGGATATTCCAAATCCACATGACTGGTAATGGTACGAAGCACACGACCGGCCGCTGCAATACATACTTCTTTTAATGGTTTACCAACCGCAAATTCAAGTTGACATTTAACTTCCTGTATGGTGTTAGCCACCGCAGTAATGTCATGAATCTGTCCATCCAACATTGCACGGGTCTCATGCTCTTTTACGCGCTGTGCCACAACATAGAATTTCTCTCCTATTTTGTAGCCCACTGTACCTACAATACTTCTTGTACCAATATCTAAACCAAAAACCAGTTGTCCCGGATATTTATTCACTTCTGACATAAATATTCCTCCAATTTATTATCTATTTGCTTCTGTGTATTTTCCACTCTGTCATTGTTATCAATCATAAAAGAGCTGGCATTTCTAAACTCTTCGTAGGATAACTGACTTGAAAAAATCTGACTGATTTTTTCATCTGAATATCCCCGGGTTTGCTTGAGTCTCTCCCGTCTGATTTCATCCGCAGTATATACATACCACATTTCATCCACTATTTTCCCATATCCGCACTCGATTAGCAAGGCTGCTTCAATGATAAAAAAGTCGATTTCGTTCTTTTTCTTATATTCCGCAATCTTTTCTGACACATAATCATACACAGCGGGATGAATGATTGCATTGACTTTATCAAGTAAGGTCTCATCGGCAAAAATTCGGGCTGCCATTTTACCTTTGTCGATTTCACCATCTTCAGAAAGTATCTGCTTTCCAAGCAATCCAACAATCCTATCATAACACAGATTGCCCTTTTGTTGTAACTGTTTTGCCACATCATCCGCAAAAATCACAAAACAATTGTAGTTTTTCATAATATAGCGGATGACTTCGCTCTTTCCGCAGCCAACACCGCCTGTAATACCTATGATTTTCATTCTGTATCCTTCTATTTTGCCTCGTACCAGTTACTTCCGGTGTGTAAATCCACTTCCAAGGAAACTGCCACGGAAGCTGCATTTTTCATACATTCTATCACGATTTGTTTCACTTCTTCTATTTCATCCTGCGCGGTTTCCACAACCAGTTCATCGTGAATCTGCAAAATAAGCTTTGATTTTAAATTCTTTTCCTTCAATTTTCTAAAAACGGCTATCATAGCAATTTTCATTATGTCCGCAGCCGTTCCCTGAATCGGCGAATTCATCGCAATTCGCTCCCCGAAAGCCCTCTGCATAAAGTTCGAAGAAGAAAGCTCTGGAATCGGACGTTTTCTTCCAAACATCGTCGTTACATAGCCTTTTTCCTTGGCATCTGCAACCAAAGTATCCAGATACTCTTTTACCTTCGGATAGGTGCTAAAATACTGCTTAATATAAGCCGCTGCTTCCTTTGGTGAAATACTCAGATCCTGGCTTAAACCAAAAGAACTGATTCCATACACAATACCAAAGTTTACGGCTTTCGCATTACGTCTTTGTAAATCCGTTACTTCTTCAAATGGTGTGTTAAACACCTTTGAGGCCGTAATTCTATGAATATCCTCGTCCATTTTATATGCTTCAATCAGCTGTTCATCCTGACTTAAATGGGCCAAAATACGAAGTTCAATCTGAGAATAATCCGCATCTGTAAAAATATAACCATCTTCCGGCACAAAAACCTTACGAATGAGTCTCCCCATTTCCATACGCATCGGAATGTTCTGTAAATTCGGTTCTGTCGATGAGATACGTCCCGTAGCTGTAATGGTCTGGTTAAAATTCGTATGAATCTTATTGTCATCTTCAATATGGTTTACAAGGCCTTCTGCATATGTGGAATTAAGCTTCGCCAAAGTCCTGTACTGCAAAACTTCCGAAACAATAGGATATTCCGCCTGCAATTTTTCCAATACATCCACGGCTGTGGAATAGCCGGTCTTCGTTTTCTTTCCGCCCGGAATTCCCAGTTTTTCAAACAGAACTTCTCCAAGCTGTTTTGGCGAATTTATATTGAATTCCATTCCCGCCTTTTCATAGATACTTGTTACAAGTACATCTATCTGCTTTTTCAGTTCTTCCGAATAAGCATTTAAAGCTTCTTTTCTTACAGTAACACCATTTTTCTCCATCTCATAAAGAACCAGCGAAAGCGGCATTTCAATCTCTTCAAAAAGGGAAATCATTCCTTCTTCTTTGAGCTTTTCTTTCAAAATTTCATATGCATCAAAACAAACCACCGCCTGTTTTGCCATATAAGAAATAAGTTCTTCATTCTTTTGTTCAAACAATGTATCGACACTGTCTTTTCCAAACTTTTCTTTAAAATCCGGTATCATTAGGCCCAGATATTCATTTGCCACATCAATAATTTCATAATCACTTTTCAGTGGATTAATCAAATACGCCGCAATCAAAATATCAAAGAAATTCCCGGTATCTTTTACATCATAAAAAGCATATTGCGGTTTCAAATTAAACCCGATGACAGTGGTATTTTTAGCAAGGTCTGTCAACTTCTGCGCAAAATACTGCTCTGTCATAAAACCACACACCGGCATATAGTAAATCTGTCTTTCCTTTGCCACTACAAGCGTTGCAAGAAGTTTTTTTTCTCTGCCTGTTTTTTGAACCACAGGCATCACAGCCACTTTATCCTCTTTTGCAAAGGCTGCAAAACAATTCTCAACCTCCATCATATCTTCCAGCGTCTGATAAGAAATCACTTCCTCCTTCGGCGCAACATGATCAAACTTTTTCAAATAACTCTTTAACTCCAGTTCTTTAAAAACCGGATAAGATTCTTCCGTGAAAAATTCACCCACTCTTGCATCACTTAAATTGGTATCAACATCCGCCTGAATGTTGATTGTCGCCAAAACCTTGCTGAGTTCTGCCAATTCCCTGTTGACTGCAAGTGTTTCTTTTACAGACTTTTTGGTGATTTCATCAATGTGCTCATATATATTTTCCACGCTTCCGAATTGACTAATCAAGTCAGTTGCTGTTTTCGCACCAATCTTCGGAACTCCCGGAATATTGTCCGCAGTATCTCCCTGAAGTGCTTTCACATCAATAAATTCCAGCGGTGTTACACCATAAGCTGCCTTCACATCTTGAGGATAATAGTCTTCCACTTCCGTTTTTCCGCCTTTAGTCTTCGGAATACGAATTTTAATATGTTCATCGGAAATCTGCAACAAATCACGATCGCCTGACACAAGGGAAACCTCGATTCCTTTTACCTGTGCACTTTTTGCCAGTGTACCTAAAATGTCATCAGCTTCCAAGCCCTCTTTTGACATTATTTTAATATGCATTGCAGTCAAAAGTTCTTTCATCACCGGCACCTGCATATGAAGCTCCTGCGGCATCGGTTTTCTCGTCCCCTTATATTCTTTATAAATTTCATGTCGGAAAGTGGGTGCCTTTAAATCAAATGCAACCACCAGATAATCCGGTTTTTCTTCATCCAGAATTTTAAAAAGAATATTTAAAAATCCATATATCGCATTAGTGTGCATACCACTTGAATTTGTCAAATCCGGCACGCCATAAAACGCTCTGTTCAAAATGCTATGTCCATCAATTAAAACTAATTTTTCACTCATAAAATAACCACCATACAAAGAACTGCCGTAATCGCGCAAAGTCCGATAAAAACAGTTGAATATTGCACAACCTTCCGGCATTTCATCCAATATATCCAATCTTTATTTTCTTCAATCAGTATTCCCAGTTCTTTTGCAAGTTCAAACGTATTGCCCTGCTCTAACCTGTTCATACCTTCAGTAATCAAAAATTGAATGGAAACCTCCTCCATACACTCCGGGCACGTTTCAATATGCGCAATAAATTTTTCTGCCGTCTCACTATCCAGTTTGTCCGCCAGAAAATCGGGTATTAACTTTTCATAGTCTTTGCAATCCAACATAATTTTACCCTTCATAATAAAATGCCTTTAATTGTTTATTTTAACATATTTCCATCAAAGTAACAATAAAATAAACCTACCTTTTTAAAGCCCTGCTTTAAGGCTTAAAACGGTAGGTTTTCTACATTTAAATTCTATAATTTGTTGTACGCGGCTGTGGTACAATACCAATTTCTCCACAGGCAATTTTTTCGCCGCTGTTCCCTGACGGCTGGGTAGTAAAGTCATCCGCACCACTATGAATAATAATGGTTTTTCCAATAATTTCATCCACGAAAAACCGGTCTGTCATAGTCACCAAAAATCCGTAGCCGTCACAGCCGAAAATCGGCGGCAAATCTCCCGCATGATAGGGATGATTGCAATCCCCCGGATTATAGTGCATTCTGGTATTTTTAAAGGAATCCTGCATATTTCCCGTACAGCTTTGTCCCTCATGGATGTGAAGGGCAAAAATCGGATTGTCGCACCGGTTCATATTACTTGGCAGACCACATACATCCACTGCCACTAGAACTCCTTCCGGCACTTCAAAAAACTTTGCAGTTCCTTTTACACTCGGATACATCGCACTGCCTTTTATCATCGCCATCGCCTTTGGTCTTCTGTTTAACGCCGTCACCAAATTTCTGTATTGCATAGAACATTCATTTCCAAGCATGTTTTTACCTCTTTTTACTTTAATACTTTTATAGTATGGCAAAAAGCGTAAAACGTGTAAGTTTAGAATCCTCTTTCCTTCAATTTAGCTACCAACTGCACATAAAATTCCCTAACATCAAATCCGGGAATATTTTCTCTGTTTAAATCTATCATATCCGCATGCGAAATGCCTCTTTTCCCCTTATTTGATAATAACGTAATACTCTCGCCAAAAGAAAATGACTGTGCAGAAACAAGACCATCGTTTGCACCATCAAAATATTTAACCATCGGATAGGAAAAATTAAGCGGAAACTTTCCGTGAACTGCATGTCCCAAAACAGACCCATAGCTTTGACAAAAAATCTCATCCGGCATTTCATATCTTTTATCATTTTCCGCACACGAAGACTCTGTCAAATCACTGACAGCCTCCAAAAAGTCCGGACTTGTATCTCCCAATTTCTTTGCCGCCGCATTATATGTACCGGCCACCTTTGTCTGCATCTTTTCCGGAATTTTATTTAAAAGATAATCTGCAAAACCGCAACCTCTGTGTGGTGTATTTATAGTTGTAAGAGATGCAACATACTGTGCAACATCAAGATTTGCAATCGCATATCTACAATCAAGCCCACCTTTGGAATGGGCAATAATATTTAATTTTTCACAGCCATTCGTTTCCACAATCTCTTTAATACGTAGTGCCAGTTCCTTAGCACTTTCCTCAACAGACAATGCCGACTGATGCTCTCCGTAAAATAACGTAGCTCCGTTACGTGTAAGTTCCCCCGGAACTCTGCCCCAATAATTTAGTTTCTTGGAATCTCTGAAAAACACTCCATGCACCAAAAGAATCGGATATTTCGTCTTACAAATCTGCAAATGCTCTCTTTCACGATTGAGCAAATCTTTTTTCGTTTCTTCTTTAACTTCCCTACTTGTCACCTTTATTATATAGCCAAGTGCAAACAGATGTACAATGGGAATTGGTCCACAAATGGCCCCAACAATTCTTGGCTTTATTCCAAGCTGAACGGACGTACAATATACACTGATAATTCCATTCCAAAACAACACTATATGCGCCAGAGCACACACAATTCCACTGATTACATAATTCATCCAATCCTGTGGCATCTTACACACAATCGCAATATGATATGCAAGTGATACCATAAGCGATATACAAAATATCGTCAGACATTCTGTTCCGTGATTGCAAAATTTTATCCACGCCTTTTTAATGGTTGTATCTGTAAAACCTGCCAAAATATTCACTGCCACAAAGCCAATTGCTACAGGAATTGCAAATGCCATATGAATTTTTATCAGATAAAAACTGTTGGCCGAAAAAATAAATATCAATGTAAATATAATGCGGTATAAAATCCGGTATTTACTCATTACTTTTCTCCTAATCGAGTCATTTCATCTCACGCATTCTCCGATAAAAAGTTGCTTTAGAAAATCCGGTTACTTTCAGGGCTTCATCTATTGAAATTTTCTTGCCTTTTAATTGATTGACAATGTCCCTAAAAAATTCTTCATCCACACTAAGACGTTTTCTTCCCTGATAAACTCCGTTTTCTTTCGCTTTCTCGATTCCTTCGCGTTGTTCATTCTTTCTTTTTTCTCTGTCCATTTTATGCATCGTAGCAAAAATAGGCAAGAAACTTTTATAATCTTCCACGGATAATTTTAATCCTTCCTGTAATAAAGATAGTCCTATTCCATAATGCATAAGACGATTCAAACTCTTAGTACACTCCGCAGAAGAACGTCCAAGAATATGCAAATTTTCGACGATAATCTCATCACCATACTGCCCTTCATCTAAAAAACTTTGCAATTCATCTCTATTTGTAATTTTCTCAACTCTAATATCTTCTCTGGCCCGTTCTACAATCAAATTATCACAGGCCGCCTTTAAATCCGTACGAATCAGCCACTCCAGCCTGTCATAGTATGGCAAATTAACACTATCCAACAAATCCCATAAATCTTCTCTATTCGGTCCCGGAGTTCTCTCTGTCATAAAGACAGGCACATAATTTACCCTATAATAGTGTTCCAGGCGTAAATCCATATCAATTCCCGGAATTCCTTGAAACACACTTGTCGGTAAAGTATCTATAATCTCCCAAAAAGGCGTAATAATATACTGAAACTCTTCGCTTTCAAAAGATTCATAAGTAATTCTTCCAACCTGTATTTTTTCACCATCCTCTGTAACAGCCTTAATTATGCCACTATTTCGATAGGATGGCTTTTCCTTGATAGGCGTAGTATATTCATTTATCGGTACAAAATCTCTACATACATATGTCTTTCCCATTACTACTCCTTTCTGTCAATCACGTACATATCCGTCAATTAAACTATGATACACCTGTTAGTTTTTTATATGGTTCATATAACATTTTCTCATATCTTTTTTGCAACATTATAGTATAAAAATCTTTACGAACCGCTGATATTTCATTAATTTTTTTAATAAAATGCTCCACCCAAACCATATCAATTCGTTCATATATACGCATAAGTGCTTTGTTACATTCTTCAAAATTCAAACTATTAATAATATCATAATAAGAACTCTTTTTATTATTCAAAAGTATTTGAGAAGTCGGAAACGTATAAATACGTTTTTCAATCTCTTCTTTCGATGTCAAAACCGCCTTTAATTTATCATCTGTATTTAACTTAGGAAACAGTGACGAGCCATTATCATATACCGGAGCAATCCTATACGCATTATCTTTCTTAAGAAACCCCCAGTTCGCACCATGCCTATCAAAATTACCTATCCAAGCATCTACAATATACATATCCCAAAACCGTTCACAAGTCTCCGATACATTTGTCAACTTCGTATTTTCCTGCAACATCGTAATAATATCTTCATAGGTATATTGATACTTTTCCTTTTCACGTTCCAGAGAACTGTCTCCTACGTCATTAAAGGGAACAAAGCATTCTCCAATACCAATAAAATCCTTTATCACTACTACCTGTTGATTATCGCAAGTCCCAAGCATTGTTTCCTGTGTCTTAATACCCAGCCCGGAAAATAAGTGTGACCCTATATATTCAGATACGTGACTATAGGTCATTCCCTCCGGCGAAAGTTTCGCATATTTCACGATATAAGCTTCACCGTCAATCAAAATCCCTTTTTTACGTTCGGCACCTGTATAATATTTTCCACTCAAAGCACATCTTGAATAATCCATATTCAATCATCTCCTTTTATTTGAATTGACCATACCATACATATCACTCTATTGTCAATAGAGTATCGTTTCATTTTGAGATTTTGTATTCAAAATGAAAAAACCGCTAAATCCACGAATCATCGTAAACTTAACGGTTTTTACTGCCGGCAGCGGGACAAATTGAACAGTTTCAAGTCCCGCTAAATAATTCAAATATACAAAAATCCCCCGTGAATATCACGAGGGATTATGCCGGCAGCGGGACTTGAACCCGCACGTGGTTGCCCAC
>CAZMND010000073.1:0-10919 GCA_964567585.1 uncultured Lachnospiraceae bacterium | reverse complement strand
AATATTGATTCTGACCATATGATGGTTATCAGCCCGGATGAAGGTGGTATGGGAAGAGCTATTTATATTGCCAACGTTCTTGGTCTTGATATGGGTATGTTCTATAAAAGAAGAGACTATACAAAGATTGTAAATGGTCGTAACCCAATCGTTGCCCACGAATTCCTCGGCACCAGCGTAGAAGGCAAGGATATGATTATCATCGATGATATGATTTCCTCAGGCGAAAGTATGCTTGAAGTAGCTGCCGCATTAAAAGCCAGAAAAGCAAACAAAATTTTTGTATTCTCTACATTTGGCTTATTTACAAACGGCCTTGAAAAATTTGATGAATATTATGAAAAAGGCTTAATTGATAAGGTTCTTACTACAAACCTTATTTACCAGCCACAGGAATTACTGGACAAACCATGGTATATCAACTGCGATATGAGTAAATATATTGCTTACATCATTGATACCTTAAACCATGATTCATCTATCAGTGACTTATTAAATCCGGTAGAAAAAATCCAGAATGTTGTTACAAAATATAAAAACAACGAAAAAATCTAAAATGGAAAAATGAAGAAGCGCAAAGAGGGATGTCACTTATTGACATTCCTCTTTTTTATGTTATACTAAATTTCGGTCAGTTCGTAACCATCCTGACCCAGCCGCTAAGCGGTCAAAAAACAAAACTAAGGAGATTATATTATGAAAAAAAATTCTAAAGCGCTATTTATCGCTCACGCTGCAATTATTGCAGCTCTTTATGTTGTTCTGACACTTTTTGCCAATGCGTTAGGTCTTGCAAATTACGCAATTCAGGTTCGTTTTTCCGAAGCACTGACTATATTACCATATTTTACTCCCGCAGCCATTCCGGGCCTGTTTGTGGGCTGTATTTTGAGCAATATCCTGACAGGTTGTGTCCCTTTAGATATTGTAGCCGGCAGTCTTGCAACACTACTTGGAGCCATTTTTACGTACAAATTACGGAAGTGGAAATATTTAACTCCACTCCCGCCAATTATTTTTAATATGCTGATTATTCCTCCGGTACTATCATATATATACCATTTCGAAGGAACCCTATACTATTTTATCATCACCGTAGGATTCGGTGAAATCATTTCCTGCGGAGTTTTGGGCATAATGCTTCTACTCCTTTTAGAAAAATACAAATCGGTCTTATTCCCGGGATATACAAAATAAGTTTATCCCATCGGAACATAGGTAATATAATAACTGCCGGCTTCTTCAAACATTTTTTCAGCCTGCTTTTTCTTCATCTTAGACAGCGTTCCCGCATCAGGATCGAGAATAACCACCTCTGAATCGTTGAAGCCGGTAATTAATACCGCTTTCTTTTGTCCAAGTCTTACCATAACCGTAATATCCTTGTTAATGTAATACAAAACATCATCCAAAGCACATCCTGTCAGTTCCAACACCTGGGCATTTTCAAGATTCTCAGATATAATATCCGTTACGCTTTCTCCCTGTTCCAAAAGATAAGAAGAATTCCTCATAATACCTTCAAATGCCAACATCGTATCAAGACACACACCCAGACTGTTCTTATCCTCTGTTACGGTAGTTGCCTTAATCGCCATAATCTGATTCTTGGTACTGCGCTTTTCTTTACGCCATACATAGCTTCCATAATCATTGATTACCCATGCATTATTATTCACAGCATAGATAACCGCCTCGGATTCTTTATCAAAAATTCCCAAAAGTTCTTTTGCATTATATACATAGAAACGTTCACCCACATCCTCGAATGTGACAGCCAACAATTTGTCGCCCTCATACAATTCCTGTTCAGGTTCTGCATAATGCACATCCTTTGGAGTAATCTTGCCATTTACAACAATACGGGCAAAGGTTTTGTAGAGATTGGAATATCCGGTTTCCACATAATTTTTACCATTACTGCTTTCCTTGGCACTCACAATCTGGTCATCTGTCGTATTTTTAAACAGGGCAGTTTCTTCATCCGTAATCTTAGTGGCCCTTGTCAGTCTTATCATATCCCCTTCAATTACGGCCTGTTTTATATAAACGTTCTCCTGATTATATTGTTTCAACAAAACTCCCGTTTCATTCTGAATCAAAATGGAATGCATATAAAACAAAGTCTCTTCATTTTCATTCAAAACAATATCCTCTTCATAGGCAAGACCATATACCAGATCTTCTCCGACAAATCCGACTGCTTTTATGCACTCATCTTTTTCGGCTTCTATGCCCATAATTTCTTCCGAACTTAAATCCATCAGATACAGTTTCTTAGCCGAATACTCATTTTTCACGGAATCCTGCCATACTACCATTCTACCTGTATCAGATATTTTATACTCTCCCGTTTCCAGTTCCGTAGCCAGAACATCATAACTCTTTTCCGTAATATTTATCTCATAAATTGCCTTTTCCAAAGAAAGATACAACTTATTATTCTTGTTGATATAAGAAAGTTTTTCAATATCGTTTTTTAAGACTTCGTAAGACTTACCGTATGGTATATATACCTGCTCACTGACAACCGAGCTTAAGCTGTTATAAGTATAAACCGCAACACCCACATTTCCTTCGTGGATTCCTCTGTTCATATAACCATAAACCATAAAAGTAATGTTACCGGTTTCATCCACATTCAAAATTTTGATATCATGGTTATTATTCAGTTCCGCAACCTTCAAATCGTCCGGATTATAGAATCCAAACAATAATGACATTTTCTCATCATTGATATTAAAGGCAAAAAGTCTGTCAGCCAGTACAAAGGCAAGGTTTTTCCCGTCATCACTTTCTGCCAGTTCCAGATTTGTGTCCCCGATACCCAAAATAATTTTTGTGCTGTCATAACTGTCTTCTGTAGGTACGAAGATTTTTTCCATAGTTCTTTCATATTCCAACAGATACATTCTCGTATCGGTATGTCTCACCCTGAAATATTCGTTAACACGGTAAAAATTGGTCACATCCTCTTCCGTATTGGAAACTACATAATCCAATTTATAGCCGGTAACTGCCTCATTGATTTCGGAAAGGGTCACGGTTGGTGCCACCTCTTCTTTGACAGCAAGACTTCCCCATGTAACCTGATCAAAGCTGCTATGAATATTCACATAATAAAAATTGGAATTGTCCGCACTCGAATTGGATTCCAAATACTTGGTAATTCCACCGGCATTCTCCTTATCATACGTTTTATAGTGGAAATCCAGTACAAAATCAATGCTCTCAGCAATATACTCATTCTCACAGATTAAGACCTTGGAGTAATACCGGAGTTCTTCTCCGTCCTTCGTCGTCAATACGAGAATTAACATATATTCCGTTTCTTCCTCCAGCAAATCTTTAAATTTAAGATTTGCCAAGATTCTATTTTCATCCTTCTTGAAATTATCTACAGCACCGTTTTCAATCAGTCTTTGTCCGTCAATACTTCTCAACTCATATTCCAGTTTTTCGGTATCCGTGCCGTTTTCTACCACGGTGAAATTAAGGGTTCTGTCTATCGGAAGCGGTGTGATACACTCCTGGACATAACTGCTCTGCATCGCGCCTTTATAGCCCGGCAGACAATTTACTTCTCTCCCCTCCACATCCAGGTAAATCAAAGGCAGGGTCGCATCTTCCATCTTTGCAGTCATATCCATATTTCCACGGTTTGTAAGCAGCGCAAAAATCACAAGTGAAATCAAAAAAATCGCACTCCAAACAGCGCCTTTAATTACTGATAGTTTCATACGCACCCTCCTTTCTAAATCTTTTTACGCAAAATATGTGGCACCTGATAATAAAATGCCAAAGAACCACATACCCGAGATGACGTGGTATGCAAACATCGCTCCCGCCACCACCAGATAACCGTAACGTAAAATTTTATATTTTCCAAGGAATTCTTTGTTTTTCAAATCCCTAAGCCATCTGACCAGTGAAATCACAAACAATACGAAAAGGGAAATGGAATATCCCCACATAAAGTTTGCATCCTTACTTCTTGTGCCTGATTCTACAAACAGAAATACTTCCATAAATCCGAATCCCCACACAAGAAGACTTCCCAAATACAGTTTATCCTTCCACAAATCTTTTATATGAAAAAAACCTACCACAAAAGGGAACAACACCGAAAACAGTAACGCAATCTTTGGATTGTCGCTTCTTTGTGCCAATGTATAAAAAGGTTTGATAATAAAGCTGTTTCCCGTATCCGCCCCAAATAGCACTATATTCTGCCATAGTATAATAAATAGCGACGGTATTACCGTCAGTCCAAAAAGAAATACTTTTGAAAACTTTGTTCCCCTTATCCAGTCTATTAAAAGCATAATTGCCATGACCGGTGCAAAAACCATCAAAAAGCTTGGCTTTATTCCTGTGGAAAGTGCCACCAGACAGGTGAAAATAATCCACTGTTTAAAACTCAGTTTTGTTTTGTACGTATTCATAAGCCGCAGAAAATACCACAACACAAATACGGAAACCACTTTCATACATATATATGTGGAATTGTGCCAGATTGATGCATTCTGATAACCGATGTAATGCCTTGCATTAACCGCTTTTACATAAAATGCCATCACAAAATTTAAAGCCATTGCCAAAAACAAGGTCATCCCTGTGCTTACTTTTATCGCATACTGCTTCCACAATTCCTTAAGTAAAAGCCATGTGCCAAAAACCGTCACCAGCTCGCATATCGCAAGGAAGATTGAAACCAGCATATTTGCAAAAGGCAACTTATATAAAAATACATATACATACGCTGTAAAGCTGTAGTACCAGTTATCCTCCACTGCCATTCTGATATGATACGGAAGGTCGGATTCAAACGGACCGCCCTTCACAAAAAATGTCTGATTATAATGCAAATATACAAGCAGACCACCGTATATTAAATTCAATATCACAAGGCCAATCGTACCGATTGTGTCCTTTGAAATCTTCTTACTCTGTTCCATCCGTTTCTCCATCTGATAATTGTATCTGCAAGGTAGTATTTATATGTAAGGCATTTGTCATTTCGTACAGTTTATCTTTTTTCTCTGCCTTTTTCATCTTTGTTCTTTTCACACCGCGAATCAAAATATTTTTCGGCGTATGTTCCATATCTATAAACTCCAAAACATCCGTTTCATAGCCCGCCTCTTCCAGCATATTTGCACGAATGGCGTCGGTCAAAAGAGCTGCCATACGTTCTTTAATGAGGCCATATTTCAGAGCCGGTGCAAGAAGATCAGACTGTAGTTGTCTATTGACTTCATGTTGACAACAAGGCACCGCAAAAATCACCTTTGCGTTCCATTCGATAGCCTTTATCAGTGCAAAATCCGTAGCCGTATCACAGGCATGCAAAGAAACTACCATATCCACATCCTGCGTATCTTCATAAGTGGCTATGTCACCACGAATGAACTTCAAATTTTCATATCCGTATTTTTGACTCAAGGCATTACATTTTTCAATAACATCTTCCTTTAAGTCTAGCCCGACTACCGAAAGATTATACCCCTCTATCTTATGCAGATAGTAATACAACGCAAACGTCAGATAAGACTTTCCGCAACCAAAATCTATAATCCGAATTTGCCTGTCTTTTTCAAGATACGGTAAAACATCCCGTACAAATTCCAGATATCTGTTAATTTGTTTGAATTTATCGTATTTGGATTTATTGATTTTCCCATCTTTGTCCTGAACACCTAAGTCCACCAGAAAATCAATTGGCCGATTAGCTTCCAAAACATATTGTTTCTTTCTGTTGTGAGACAGTTCTACCGCCGATTCATTCACACCCTTCACCATATGTTTTTTCACGGTAACTTTTCCCTTTTTACTCACAAGCACAACCGCCCTAAAATCCAGCGTCTCAACCTCTGCCTGTTTAAAATCATTTTGCATATACTGCAAAGCTTTCTCTATCATTTCAGATGCCTGATAGTTTTCATGAAAAACCTTCGTACCGATATATGCACTTTCCTGAAATACCAATTTATCCTTCAAAAGAACCGGACGAATTTTTACCTTCGCCACTTTTTCCTTATCCTTTGAATTACTTAAAACCACCTGTTTCAATCTGTCTGAAAATGTATCCTGCAATAATTGTACCAGTTGTTGCATATTTTCCTCCACGCGCCTTAATGACACAAAAAAATATAGCCACACCATTAGGCTATGACTATATTTTAAAGGCTTTAGTCTAAAAGAACAACTAAAAATTTAAGAAACTGTCGCTTCTTTTATATCGTCTCTTATGAATCTCATAATATAACAGAATCTGAACAATGGTTCCGATATGCTCCCTGTCTGTTTTATCAACGCCGTCTGTACCATCTGTTATAACTTTGTCCCTGATAATACTATCCGTAATATCCGTTGCAAGCTTATATAAACTGATACGGTCCGGAAATTCATCATAAATCATACTGCCCGAATAATCTATTCGGTCCAACACCTGATTTATCTTTCTTTGATATTCCTTTACCTGTACGGGATACATTGCCTGTAAGTACTCTAAATCCTGCATTCTGCGATATTCATCAGAATACATCTGATAATTTGGATATGCTACATAAAAAGGTATAACCGGGTTACGAAACATAACAAACCTTCCTAATCCTCTTTACCCTTAATATATGCATATTTTTTCCATAAGCCACATATCTTCTTAGCGGCTTTTCGTTTCCAAAGCACAAATTTCTTTCATCGCTCTCACATCATTTTTTGTAATTTCACTGCCGGAATATCTGGCTTTTTCATACATTTTACGAATAACTTCTCCACTTGCCATATAACGGCACTGCTGTTGTGGAGTCTGATATTTAAGCCTTGTTGAAACCAAGTTTTTTTCTGCCTTATCGGCTTTTGGTCCGATATTCTTTTTCCAAACCAAATCCTCATACATTTTGCGGATTTTTTTCGCTGCCAAAAATTGTTTTTCACGTTCTTTCTTTTCTGCTTTGGTGCGTTTTACTTTTGTGACCTTTTCTTTTACCAGAACAACTTCTTCTTCGTTGGCATCTCTTTTAATCTTAAATGCCTCAATGATTGCCCTGAACAGAGCATATGTAACAACTAAAATGGTTACGCCTGCAATGATGTAAGCCCCGATTGTCACAATCCTGTCAATCAGTTCTATAATTTCAGGTGGCAACTCGAAAACAGGTTCCACATTTTCCCCCATTTCGTACATCGTTTCATACGCTCCTTCTTCTTCCTTCGGAGTGCCCTGTTCCATTGCTTCCGGCGCAAAACTAAGAAGCCATATGATAAAACGTTTTATGTAATCTCCAATTTTATAAATCAAATCCGAAAGAAAATTTCCCTTTACCAGTAGTAACGCAAATCCAAGGAACAACGTCATAAATCCTATCAGCGTGCTGAAACTTGTTTTAAAAATGTGCTGTTTCGGAATGCTTTGGTTACTTACCTCGTTATTTTTTATATAATTCACATATCCGGTGATATACTCAAAGGTCATAAAATAAACCGTATAAACTATCGCCAAAATGGCAATTACTCCTGCTGCCTTCTCACCGCATCCCGATACTGCCGAAAAATAAGCTACAATTGCCAGAATACATGTCATAGCAACAAATAAAACGCCATCCTCAGGCACAGGTCTTGTCATTTTAAAATAAACAGACACTGCAAAAAATACCACACCAAAAAGAATGAAAAATATCAGTTCAACCATATTTCCCGCCAGAAAAAACGGCAAAACAGCCCATGCAAGATGCAGTACGAAAAATAATACCATTTTTTTCACATAGAGTCTAATCAAATAAAATCCAAACGGAAACAGCGCCAGAAGCGCATATTTCCACATATTTGGCTCTTGCTTTAATATTCCGCAATAGACCGCAAAAACAACACACAACGCCGGAATATAATTCAGCTGCGTCGCAAGAAATCCTCTTATCAATCCAAGACTTTTAATCATAGGCTACTCCTCCACAACAATTGACAACAGTTGCTTTTCAAGTCTTTCATCTATTACGGTCTTATCGTCTCTTCTATGCGGATAAATCCAATAAAGACTATCGTTTTTCTGGGCATAACGGAGTAGTTTTTCCTGTAAATCCGCATTTCCGTATGGAGAAAGAACAATCGTTGCTGTGTTCAAATCAAGAAACAACTTTTCTTCCAATGTTTTTTCAAACGGATGTAATGTCCGAAGGCTAAGGCGCGCCAACGACTTATACATATTATCCAGATAACCGGTATTTGCAATTTTCTCCATAGAAAAAATCTGCTTTGTCATAAAATCTTCACAGTTACTGTAAATCTCAATATTGCTTCCAAGTGCCAGATAATTTTCCACAAGTGATACCAGCATTCGGATACTGTTCTCCAAAAGTTCTTCCCTTTGAATCATAGTATTGTGCTGTAAATACAAGAAAATCCTGATATTTTTCACCGCAGTATAATTCTTCTGAATCACTTTCAAATCCCCTGTTTTTGCAGTAGATTTCCAATGTATGTATCTCATATCATCATACGGCTCATATTCTCTGATTCCCCGAAACTCAAACGGGTCCTCTAACAAATGCTTCCTGGTGAGAATTTCGCCATTTAACTGCTGCAGCGTAAGCGTAAACTGCGCATCCTGATAAGGCTTTGGATATACATACAACGTTGTATAACACGGATTCTCGCTGACCATCTGTGAACGCATAAACATATCCGTTCCCACCAGCGACATTCCGTCAATCGAATAATAGCCTCTCTTTGTACCCGTAAAAACAAGTTCACGGATCAATTTTCTGTAGGGTCCTACAGAAATAATGTCATTTCTGTAATAATTGTCTGTAACAACATTGTTGGTTGTATCCAAAAACTTTAAATTTCTGGACGCTTGGAATTTAACCTTCAATGCGATAATCGGTAAAAGTTTGGCGTTTTCAACAACCTCTTCCAAAACGCCCTGTTCCCCTTCAAAAATAGCAGACTGCCTGAAACGCACACTGGTAACCACGCCCGCTTTCCAGTACTTATTATACAGAAACAACTGCATTATATATAAGAGCCCTATGAGTAATATAATCCATATAATTACCATGGCCAGTCTCCTATTCTTTATTTTTTGTCAAACTCTTCTGTCGGAACTGCTTGTTTATCAACAATTTCTTTTAGTTTCTGTTTGTTGTCCGCTTCTTTACGATAGCCGTAATTCAAAGCAAGTCTGTGGGCAAGCACCGGAACAGCCAATGTTTTAATATCCTCCGGCACAACATAATCCCTGCCCTGGACATATGCATAGGCCTTCGCAGCTTTCAAAAGTGCAAGACTACCTCTTGTGCTGACACCCATAATGATACCTGTATCTTTTCTCGTGCCTTCAACAATTGCTGCAATATATTCCATAATACATTTATGTACATAAACCTCGTTGGCTTCTTTTTGCATTGCTACAATGTCTTCTACTTCCAACACCTTTGTAAGTGTATCAAACGGATCTGACTCCCTATAGCAGGCAAGCACTTCCACTTCCTGTTTCCTACTCAAAAAGCCCATAGACAATTTCATCATAAAACGGTCCATCTGTGCTTCCGGCAACTGGAACGTTCCGGCAGTTTCAATCGGATTCTGGGTTGCCACAACCAAAAACGGCTCTGAAAGCTCATATTTTTCACCATCAATGGTTACCTGTTTTTCCTCCATACACTCAAGAAGACCTGACTGTGTTCTTGGTGTTGCTCTATTAATTTCATCTGCCAATAAAATATTTGTAAAAACCGGTCCTTTTCTGAGGACAAAGTCATTTTTTTCTCTATCAAATATATTTAATCCGGTAATATCAGATGGTAATAAATCCGGCGTAAACTGGATTCTCGAAAAACTACCCCCAATAGACATAGCCATACTTTTTGCCAGTTTTGTTTTTCCCGTTCCCGGCAAATCTTCCAAAAGTACATGGCCTTTTGCTAAGAGTGCTGTCATAAGTAAATCAATTGTATCTTCTTTCCCAATAATAACCTTCTGAATATTCGCTCTTAATGCCTGCATTTTCTCGTTCATATTTAGCCCCCTACTCTAGTATATTAAGCACAATAACCAGAAGACTTGAGAAAGTAGACCTTCAGGAACCTCCGGTCCCGTCAGACTGCTTGACGAGTCTTCTGGTTATTTGTACTTTATTTTAATACATTAATTCGAGCCATCGCTCTAAGAAGTGCCGCCTCTGCACGATAAATATCCGTGCCCTGAGCCTTCTCGTGAAGCCTCTTCTCGGCTCTTTCCTTAGCATCCTCTGCTCTTCCCAAATCAATTTCATCCGGCCATTCAACTACTTCTGCCAGAATCGTGATTTTATCCTGTAAAATTTCTGCAAAACCTGAGTGTAATGCAGCATTTTTTATACCGTCTTTTGTAGTGATGGTAAGAATTCCCGGTTTTACAATAACAGTAAGTGGAATATGGTCTTTATAAACACCGATTTCGCCTTCTGTTGTATTAAATTCCACCATCGTTACCATATCTTCATAAAAAACCCGTTCCGGTGTAATGACTTTTAATAAAAATTCTTCTGCCATACTCTTCACCCCTTACTTCACGCGGGCAAGTACGTCATCAATTGTTCCTGCATTAAGGAAATAGCTTTCAGGAACATCATCGTGTTTACCTTCAAGAATTTCTTTAAAGCCACGGATTGTTTCATTAATCGGAACATATTTTCCTTCAAGACCTGTAAACTGGCCTGCCACGAAGAATGGCTGTGAAAGGAATCTCTGTACCTTTCTTGCTCTGGATACTACAAGTTTATCTTCTTCTGAAAGTTCATCCATACCAAGAATAGCAATAATATCCTGTAATTCTTTATATTTCTGCAAAATTTCCTGTACACCGCGCGCTACTTTATAATGTTCTTCACCAAGGATTCTAGGATCCAAAATTCTGGATGTAGATTCCAATGGATCTAC
>CAZMND010000072.1:0-11180 GCA_964567585.1 uncultured Lachnospiraceae bacterium | reverse complement strand
TGTCAAAGTGGTGTAATCCATCAATCAAATATCAAAAAATCCTTATTTTTCAAGGGAAATTCCCCTTATTTAACAAAACTTTAACATTTCCGTGTTATAGTATGATTATATGACGCTAATCATAGGAGGTATGGACTATGTTCAAAATTTTAGTAGTGGAAGATGATATGGATTTAAACCGTTCTGTGTGTTCCTTTTTAAATCAAAGCGGCTACGAAGCAACAGGATGTTTCAACGCTGAGGATGCTTTTGATGCAATGTATGATACGGTTTTTGATTTAATCGTTTCCGACATTATGATGCCGGGAATTGACGGTTTTGAATTTGTAAAAAGTGTCCGCGAAATCAATGAAGAAATTCCGATTTTGTTTATGACTGCACGTGATGATTTTGCTGCAAAACAGCGCGGTTACCGCGTAGGCGTTGATGACTATATGGTAAAACCCATTGACTTAGACGAACTTTTCCTGCGTATCGGTGCACTGCTCCGTCGTGCAAAAATTGCTTCCAGCCGCAAGCTGACAGTGGGCAACTTTGTAATGGATGCCGACGAACATACCGCCTATTTAAACGATGAAGAAATCCCTTTAACCAACAGGGAATTCAGCCTATTATATAAGCTTTTGTCTTATCCGAAAAAGACGTTTACACGTTCGCAGTTAATGGATGAATTCTGGGACGCAGACACCGCTTCCGGAACCCGTACCGTAGATGTTTATATGACAAAACTCCGCGGAAAACTGGCGGACTGCAAAGACTTTGAAATTGTTACCGTTCACGGACTTGGTTATAAGGCGGTGTTAAAATGAGTAAATCCGAAAGATATCGAAAAATATTAATATCTGTAAACAGTTATGTTGTATTCTTTTTGTTAATGGCATTTTTTATCACCTGCTGTATGATGCTTTTTGTGGAAACTATGACCTCTTCTATGGGCATCACGCTGACTTCGGACAATATTGCCACCGCTGCCAAACTGACCTTTGCCAATGTTGTTATTTTGAGTTTTATATGCAGTACTCTTGATTTAATCCGAAGAAAAATTACAATTGAACGTCCTGTAAAAGAGATAACAACGGCTGCCGAAAAAATGATTGAGGGCGACTTCAGTGTCAGAATTGAACCTACTCACAGTATTTACTCCGACGGCAGTTTTAACAGGATTATTGAATGTTTTAATCATATGGCCGAAGAATTGTCCGGTACCGAAACCCTTCGAACCGACTTTATCGCCAACGTGTCCCACGAATTAAAAACGCCTTTAAGCGTTATGCAAAACTACGGAACTATGCTCCAAAAGCCGGGATTATCGGAGGAAAAACGTGTAGAATATGCCAAGGCTGTAACCGATGCGTCAAGAAGACTTGCCGACTTGATTTCCAACATCTTAAAGCTCAACAAACTGGAAAACCAACAAATTTTCCCCGATATGACCACCTACGATTTGGGCGAGCAATTATGCGAATGTCTTTTGGGTTTTGAAGATATCTGGGAGAAAAAACAGTTGGAAATCGATACCGATATTGAAGATGAAATATTTGTAAAAGCCGACCCGGAAATGATGACACTTGTTTGGAACAATCTTTTTTCCAACGCCATCAAATTTACAGAAAACGGCGGCAAAATCGCCCTGCGTTTAAAGGCCGATGACAAATTCGCTTTTATTCAGATTTCCGATACCGGCTGTGGTATTTCCAAAGAAGTCGGAATGCGTATGTTTGACAAATTTTATCAGGGAGACACCTCCCACGCAACCCAGGGAAACGGACTGGGTCTTGCTCTTGTAAAACGCATTATTGACATTACCGGAAGTGATATTTCGGTAGAAAGTGAACTTGGATGCGGAACCACCTTTACCGTAAAAATGCGGAGGGAAACAAATGGAACGCTTTAAGAAAATATTGTGGAAATTTCTTTTTCCCCATAAGGCAGTTGTGATATTGTCAGTTCCCATTGCAGCCGCCCTACTGATTTACGCATTTGCCTATGAAGATGCCAACGTTATCGTAGCATATATATCCTATATTTTTTCAGCCTATTCATTAACTATCGTGTGCGCAAAAGCACCCATAGTTTTTCGAAAACTGAAGGATGCTAAAAAACGCAACAAATACATAAGCTTGTATGAGTCAGATGCACAGCTTCGTGTAAAAATATCCCTTTTTAGTTCGGTGGCTCTAAATATTTTATATGCCTTGCTACAGCTGTTTTCCGGATTTCACTTTCACTCCATCTGGTTTTACGCTTTGGCAGGATACTATACCTTGCTGGCTGTTATGCGCTTTTTCCTTCTAAAGGATGCGCGGAAAATTGTAGCCGGTGAAAATAAGTTTTACGAATTTCTTTTGTACCGCTTATGCGGAATTTTACTTCTTCTAATGAACTTAACACTGGGAGTGATTGTATTTTATATTGTGTGGCAAAACAGAGGCTTTGAATATCATTATATTCACACCATTGCCATAGCGGCTTACACCTTTACAGCGACAACATTAGCCATTATAAATGTGATCAAATACAGACGCTACGAAAGCCCCCTTATGAGCGCAGCACGAGTGATTTCCCTAGCTGCAGCCCTGGTCTCCGTTCTTTCACTTGAGACCGCTATGCTGACAGCTTTCGGCGAACCCGGAACAGAAGCCTTCCGCCAGATTATGACTGCCATAACAGGCGCCGCTGTATGTCTTCTCATACTGGCACTGGCATTTTATATGATTATTCATTCTACAAAAGAAATAAACAGATTAAAAAAGGAAGTACAAACAAATGAGTCATGAAAATAACAAAGAAATTTTTGAATACACCTATTCTTCCAAGCAACAGGAAGAAATTAAAAAGATACGCGAAAAATATGCTCCAAAGGAAGACGATAAACTAATACAGCTTCGTCGCCTGGATGCAAGTGTGACACAGAAAGGCACCATCATCTCTCTCATTGTCGGCATTATAAGTGCCCTGATTTTTGGCACCGGAATGTGCTGTTGTCTTGTGTGGGAAATGTTTGTCACCGGTGTTCTCGTGGGTATCGTAGGACTTGTGGGCGTTTCTATGGCATATCCTTTGTATACACATATTACCCAAAAAGAAAAAGAACGTCTTGCACCGGAAATATTAAGATTAAGCGACGAGTTGATGCAGTAATTCTGCATCAACTTTTGCGCCTTAATTTAAAGAATAAGCCCGGAATTTTTCCAAACAATATAGCAAAAATCATACTGCCTAAAACCATAAGCACCGCAAATGGTTTGATTCCAAACGGAATATATACATACTGTACATTTGATATAAACATATCCAAGTCAAAACTACTACATGCAATTCCGTAATATTTTAAAAGTGCAAAAAAGCCCTTCAACAAAAACAATCCCAGAAAATGATGCATCATAATAGAATATGTGTTATCTGCCACCGCCAATAACAGCTTAGATTCCCCAAAAACCGGAACCAGCAATTTGGCACATCTTACCCAGAAAGCAATACCAACAAACCCGATTACAAATGGCATAACACAATTATCAAAATTATTGCACCATGACGGTGTGTATGCATACGCATCCCCATACACAATCATAATGACCGTTTGTATTGCAAAAACAACAAGGAAGTAAACAACCGAATTCACTTTATCGAGTTTTTCCTCTATTACAGTGCGATACAAATTACCAACCGCGTAAAACGGTAAAAAATAGCAAAATCTACTCAGCACAAGCATCCATCCCGTATAATACCCCTGTGTTGCCGGCCAAATTCCGGCCATACCTACCAAAAGAAATATCACACAGATTACGCGGAAGTTTCCCGCCTAACATATTGATAAACAATACCAGCAATCCGTAAAACAAATTCCACAAGTACAGCGGGATAATAAATTTCTTAATACGCCCTATTACATACTTTCCAATACATTCCTCGTTTTCCGCCTTATAAAAGTAGCCTGAGCAAAATACAAACAACCCAAGATGAAAGGCATACGGTTTAAACCATTCATAAAAAAAACTCATACCTCCATTTGCATAATGTCCGGATACTATAAAAAAGATTCCCAATGCATATAAAATCTTAAACTGTATATTCGTACTTTTCATTAATAAACCTCATCCGCATATCGCACTTACTCTATTTCATACAAAAAAATTGCATAGTAGCTGTCTTGGGTTTCAAATGCTTCTTCACGCACCCTTTTCAGACCAATTTTCTCTGCGTCTACCAAATAAACGGAGGATAAGATATATTTGGCCCCCATCTCTTTTGCTGCTTCCGTATTCATATCAAAATCCCAGAAATAAGATGTATATTTCTCAAAAGTATAATATCCCGGTATCTGTGCACACCACAAATAGCATCGGTTTCCCCATCCGTCAAAGCTGCTCCGAAGATATTCGTTTTTATTAAGCTCCGGCGCTATAATTTCACGGAACTTATGCTTATATTCCAACGAATAATTATTCGAATACCCATCCAGACAATAAAAGCCGTTATAATATGCCGCTGCCGGATCAATCCCCAGACTCAGCACTTTATAATCCTCCGGTGTTTCCCCGGTTGTTTCATAAATATATTCCTGTACTTGTTCTAACACTCCTACGGCATAATATTCTTCAAAACTGATAGCGCTGTATTCTCTTCCTATGATACGACATACATTCGCCGGATAAGTACCATTCCACACGGTTCTAATCCCTGCCACGCCAAACATCGCTACAAAAAAAGCAATACAAAGACCTGCTCCAATTCTCTTTTTCCCCGCACTATCCTGCCAAATCGTATTCAGATTTCCCAATACCATTGCACCGAGTAAATACCACAACGTAGGCGCAATCCACATCACACGTGTCAGGGATATGCTGCCAAATACGCCTATACTTTCGCGAATAGAATTTGACGCATTACTATCCCAAAATCCTGCTATCAATACAAAAAGTAAAATCCAGCCCCCAACATGTGCCATATGCTTCCATTCCCGGGCCTTTATCAGTTTTTTCCCTGCCACTGCACAAATAATTATTCCTACAATGCTTCCCAGCATAATGTAGAAATGATAATCCATACTGTGAGAGCCGCCTTCAAAAAACATATTTGACAACGTGGTAAAAAAGTCTTCTCCTGCCAACACATATTCGCTTTTATGAGATACAACTTCTCCAGCTTTTCCCATACCCAGCATTTGGAAAACCAGTCGCCAATTTTCCAGTAAATATACGGCTATCATACTGCCCATACATAATATCCGGGTTATGACACTCTTTTTTTCATCAGAATCCGAAAACTTTAATTTATTCTTTACAAGCAACATAAGTATTTCTGCGAACATCATAAAGATGACGCCAAAACCCACAAGCACAAGAGATGAACACAACGCATACACACAGCTGTATATTATAGCGCCAACATAATTTTTGTTTTTCCCGATACGGATCCAGAACCACAACAATAACGGAATCCCGAATTGGGCCAGACCATACACCGGCAAAAAAGGCAAATATGCAAATATTCCGGCTATTATCATTGCAACAAACCCATTACACTTCACTTCTTTTGCCAACAGATACATCCCAATATATGCCACAACAATCTCTATTAAATGCATAACCACATAGGCACCAAAATACTGCCCCGTACAAAACAATAAAACAAATCCCGGTGCAGGCAACGTCAATGCTGTTTTTAAAGAACCACCCATAAATTCCGGTATAACGTCTCCCTCAAAGAGCCATTTTGCCTGCAACATATAGGCGATAAATTCTCCATCCAACTGATCATGGTATGGTATAACGGTTCCTTCCCCCAATACGACATATGGTATCATCTGAAAAAGAACAATCACCATACCTATCCAAAAGAAAGGCGTAGAAAAATTCAATTTTCTTCTGTATTTTTCTTTATTTCCAATCATTTTTGTCTCCTTTACGCAGGGCTTCCTTCCCGAAGGATTCCTTGATTTTTTACATAGCCTATGCTATTTTCTATATATATTGCGAATAGCTCGGTGGAGGTTTCTATGAATAAGTTTACCAATCAATTTTGTAAATTCTGTCTGCAAAGTGCAAAAATCCTAACTCTTGCTCTTTCTTTCATTTTATTTGTTTCGGCATTCTTATCCTCAGCCTACGCATATATGGATACACAAAAAATGATTTTTGCCTGGGACAATCTGCTGTTGTCCGCCATTAGTATCCTTATCGCCATTTTACTTATTTATCTGATTACGAATCTATCATATAAAGTAAAATACATCAAACAATTTCTCTTAGCGTTTGTTCTTTCGCTATATGGAATTGTTGGCATTTTACTAATTGTTTTCAATAAATCTGTTCCCGGTGCAGACCCTATGTCTGTGTTTAGAATTGCCGAAGAATGCTCTCAGAATCATTTTGGAGCAATTCATCCTACAGATTCCTATTTATCCTATTATCCACACCAAATCGGTCTGGTAGCATATTATGAAATTCTGCTTAGAATCTGGGCCCTTGTTCCGGGCGATATAATTGGATATCACTTTATTAAAATTATAAATATAATTTGGACAGCAGTTCTCATAATCTGCCTTTATAAAGTGATTCAACATTTATTTAAAGAAGACAAATACCAGATTGCCTTTTTATGCTTACTTCTTTTCCATTTGCCTTTACTTATGTTTTCTACATTTGTCTACGGAGAACTTCCTTCCATAGCCATCTTTTCCATAGGCTTATTATGTCTTGTGAAAATCATAAAAAAAAGTGCAACGCATAAGTACACCAATTGGATATGTATACCGTTAAGCATTGTTTGTTTTGCTGTCTGTGTTTCTATCCGCAAGAACACATTGGTACTTATGATTGCAGTATTTATTGTACTCTTTTTTGTATCTCTTTCTCAAAAAAGATATCCTTTATTAATTTTAAATGTCGCTTATATCGGGGCATGTCTTGGAACCCTGCCCGCGATACAATATTTTTACGAATTACGCGCCGGCAACTATCTGAATGACGGTGTACCGGCGTTAACTTTTATTGCTATGGGTATGCAATACGCCGACCGCGGAAACGGTTGGTACAACGGCTACAATTTTCTTACTTATGAAAATGCCGGATTAAATAGTGCACTTGCCAGCGATATTGCTTCACAATATATTTCCCAGCGTCTCCAATATTTTTCTCAAAATATCGGAGAATGTATAAAATTTTATTTCAACAAATTTCAAGTGCAATGGTGTGACGGAACCTATGCTTCCCTTCAAGCAACCTTAGCAACCTTTAGTGGCAGAAGTGCTTTTTTTGAAAGCCTGTATACGTACTCCGGCTGGTCACATATCGTATACATTTTTATATGCAATGTATTCCAAAATCTACTGTATTTAGGCAACTGTGTATTTTGTATCGTTTCTTTAAAACGTAAAAATGCCCAATTTGATTTCATTCACTATGTTTGTCTTATTGGTGTGCTTGGAATTTTCCTGTTCCACACCCTTTGGGAAGCAAATTCACGATATATTTTTCATTCCAGTTTATTATTATTACCGACATCCGCTTATGGATTAGGCTATATCGTTACGCTCCTGAAAAACAAGCTTGACGCAAGAAAAAAACTACGTTCCTGACCGTTTGTTGTACAAAGTATATAAATAAAAAAACGGCAACAACAGCATAACCGGATACAAGTATCTTAATTGGACCGTAGGCCCCAATAATAATGTCAAATAATAACCTGCTACAAAGAAAAGAGGGAGTTGAGATTTCTTCTCTCTCTTAAAAAATGCCCAAATTCCCAAAAGCGCCCAACACCAGATATACATCCCCGGCGCCACCAGATTTCTTACGACCGGAATATCCAAATAGCCATTTTCACCGGAAAATTTTTCCAATGCATTATATAAGCCGGGCAATTTCGAATCTTTGTATATACCTGCCTGATGAATTGTGCCCTCTTCCCAGCGCGTCTGCAAATATCCAAGCCCCTTCACATCTCCATAAAGATTCACTTGGCTGTGACTCTCATCCAAAACAGACAGATATCCCCCATTTACTTCCAGAAAGGCATTGATGTATTCCCCCGGATAATTCAGAAAAAGCCTTACATACATACTGACAAACTCTTTCATTTTGTTTAGAACAACCGATGTATTGGTACATCTTTTTACCGGATCCGAAATAATGGGATCATAGTTTGTATATCCATTATACAGAATAAATTCATTTATCAGATTTTTGTCCGCCTGGCTGATAGTATCATCGCCTGTTTCCACCAGTTCAAGACCACCGTGATAAACCATACTTCTTGCAATCTGTTGAATAGGGATACTGAGCATTTCCCGCTTATCTCCCTCCTGCGAAGAAACGATACCATTTAAACCGCTTAGCAGGATACTACCGAGTATCAGACTCACCACACTCTCGCCTAATATCCAAAAAAGTCTTTTTTGCTTAACTCCATACACAGCCGTCGTTTCTTTCTTTTTTCTGCCGGCCAAAAATTGTGCAAAAAGAAGCAAAACAGACAAACCAAGAAACACCAGCATTGCATATTTACCATTGTTACGGAACAACATCATAAGTGTTGCCACTCCAACATATGCCACGTCCCATATAAAATGATGATGTTCTCCGTCTAACAGGCGCAACAAAATAAAAATAAACAGCAAAACAAAAATCGTAAAGAAAACATCCTTGGTCATAGATAAGGCCATATAACCGTTGGACGGGCACAAGCCGCAATACAAAATCAGCAGCCACAGCCAGATGCGTTTAACACCTTTTTTAGCCAGCATATAGATTCCTGCCGACATTGTAGCCGAAAGACATAACATCTGAACAATGGTGTACATAGCCACTCCCAAATTTATGCTTCCGGACAATTCTCCGATTTGCATAAATGCCGCTATCATAAGCGTATGAATCAACGGATGATGATTATTGTACGCCCCGGTCATAATTTGTTCGATTTGAACATACGAATCATATGCCAAAATTCCGGGATAATATGCCAAAAACATTGGTATCCAACAGATAAAAATAAGACTCCAGCTTATAAAAAACAACTTTCCGGCACTTATTTTCACTCTGCTTTTATCATTCTGCTCTGTCTTGGTACAAAATTTCTTTCCAATTTTTCCGATGAAAAATAATGCAAAAAAGAATAGTATTACACATAAAATACTGATACCAAGACAAATAGAAATACTTTTAACATTCCATACCATATTTCCATTAAGTTCTAACGTCCTGCATATAAGTTGCACAAACACAAAAACAGCTACAACCGATCCATATGCAAATTTTTCTTTTTTTGTCTTCATAGGCCTCTTCTTCTACTCTTCAAATATCTCCACTATAAATCCATACAACGAGCGTTTCCAAACTGTGTAGTCATGTCCGCCCTTGATTGTATAAAATACGTGTTCCACACCTGCCTCGGTAAACAAATCATGATAGATGTGCGGTATATTGCCAACAATACTGTCCGCATCACCTTCCGTAATCATAAGTACCTTTGGTTCATAGCCTTCCGGGAACGCCAAATCTTCCGGCTCAAACAAACCTTCTTCTGTCAACTTGCCCATTTTATACGCTACAACTCCCGGTCCCGGTGAAAAAGAGCCAATGTAAGCAAATTCTTCATACATCGTTCTACCGATGTAAAGCGACTCTCTTCCGCCCAAAGACAAGCCTGCAATGGCAGTGTGTTCACGGTCAGTATATACCGAATAATTTTCTTCTATGTATGGCATCAACGCCTTTTCCAAATCGTTAATAAAATTATCAAACGCCTTGAAATTTCCCAAAGTATCATTACTTAATGCAGTTGCACTGTCATCTGCTCTTGCACGGACATTTGGCATAACCACAATCATCTCTTTGGCCTCTCCCGATGCAATTGCATTCCCTACTACATAAACGGGTTCACCTTTTTTCCACTCGTTGTGGTCCCCTTCCGAACCATGTAAAAGATACAACACCGGATACTGTTTTTCCTCTGTATATCCTGCCGGCAGGAGTACATTTGCCTTACGGGTCGTTCCCGTCACTTCAGACTCATACTCAATCTCAACCATTTCCCCGTATTCCACATTTTCCTGCTTCCATAACAAATCACCGGAAACCGTAAAATTTATCTCCTGTCTTTCGACCTCATATTCTGATACATCCATAATCTCATTTTCTGCCACATCTTCTTCGTTCTCACTGTTATCCGTTTCCGCATTGACATCTGACACAATTTCATCATCTGTGCTGACATTGTCCGTAACCATTTCATCCTGACCACATGCAAGTAAAACAAACGCAAATAAAACTCCCAGTAACCCGATACATATTTTTCTGTTTTTCATACCATCCACCTCACAAAACTTCTGTAAAAAAATACGGTATGCATTACCGCATCTGCAATACATACCGCAAATTCATTCGCTTGTTTACACCAATTAAACTGCTAAAATTTTTGCAACCAAATCATCTGCATCAACGCCGTGTACCATAGCTGCTTCTTCCAATGTTTCAGCCTGTGCTGAAGGACATCCTAAGCAGTGCATTCCCATTTCCATTAAAACAGGTGCTGCCTGTGGTTTTAATCTTAACATTTCACCGATTGTAGTGTCTTTATTGATATCTGCCATTTCTGACTCCTCCTAACATTTTTCATTCTTTTAGTAGTATAATACCTGCCTTTCGTTCTGACAAGTCATACCTTTCCACTTTTTCCATAAATTTTTTATAAAAAACCTCATTTTTTTGTGGAATGTATAGAAAAAAATACACTACAATTATTGACGTGTATACAAAATTTAAACTATAATATTCGCATAGGATGAGCATAATTTTTTTGCACAAATCTACTATAAGAAAACAAATTATAACAGGAGGCATTCAAAATGAGACCAGAATGGACAGATTTTGTAGGTGGCAAATGGGAAAAAGAAATCAACGTTCGTGATTTCATCCAGAAAAACTACACTCCATATGACGGAGATGATTCTTTCCTTGCAGGACCTACACAAAACACAACAGATTTATGGGCAATGGTAATGGACCTTACCAAAAAAGAACGTGAAGCAGGCGGTGTTCTTGATATGGACACAAAAGTTGTTTCAACAATCGTTTCTCATGGTCCGGGATACTTAGACAAAGACAAAGAAACTATCGTAGGTTTCCAGACAGATAAACCTTTCAAACGTTCTATGCAGCCTTACGGTGGTATCCGTATGG
>CAZMND010000071.1:0-11396 GCA_964567585.1 uncultured Lachnospiraceae bacterium | reverse complement strand
AAGTTTATTGAAGTATACGAAATGAAAAAATCCCAGTTGGAGGCTGCTTACAATAAACAGCAAAAAGAAATTGCAGATTTAAAAGATTTCGTTGCCAGAAATAAAGCCAGAGTCGCTACGAGAAATATGGCTATGAGTAGACAAAAGAAGCTGGACAAAATGGATATGATTGAACTTGCCCAGGAAAAACCGAAGCCGGAATTTAACTTCAAAGAAGCCAGAACTCCGGGAAGATATATTTTTACTACAAAAGATTTGGTTATCGGTTACGATGAAGCGCTTTCTTCACCATTAAATCTTTCTATGGAAAGAGGTCAGAAAATTGCCCTTATCGGTTCCAACGGTATCGGTAAAACAACGCTTCTTAAAAGTATTTTAGGTCTTATCAAACCACTTAGCGGAGAAGTAGAACAGGGTGATTATTTACACATCGGTTACTTTGAACAGGAAATGAGTCCTGATGTAAACACAACCTGTCTTGAAGAAATCTGGAATGAATTTCCGGGCTTTAGCCAGTACGAAGTACGTTCCGCTCTTGCTAAATGCGGACTTACTACAAAACATATCGAAAGCAAGGTAAAGGTTTTAAGTGGTGGTGAACAGGCAAAAGTACGCCTCTGTAAACTGATTAACCGTGAAACTAATATTTTACTTCTTGACGAACCAACCAACCACTTGGACGTGGATGCAAAAGAAGAATTGAAACGTGCTTTAAAAGAATATAAAGGCAGTATTTTGATGGTTTGTCACGAACCGGAATTCTATGAAGGACTTGCAACAGATGTTTGGGATTGTAGACAGTGGACAACAAAATTGTTCTAAACAGCACATTTGAGGAACACATATGAAAAAACGAATTATTATAATCTCTGTTATAATTGTAGCATTATTGGCAGTAGGTTTTCTTTTACTGAAACCTACACCGGATAATACAGATCCTGCTTCCACAGAAACATCAGTTGTTGAAAATGACAGTTCAATAGAAGAAACTGTAGAACAGGAGCCTGAAATTCCGGAACCTACAGAACCTACACCGCCCCCTTCCGTTCAGATAGTTATGGTGGGCGATATGTTAATGCACGGCCGCGTTATGGAATCGGGCCTCAAAGAAGACGGAAGCTACAACTTTGATCATCTTTTTGCAAATGTAAAGGATTCTATTGAAAGTGCTGACCTTGCCCTTGTCAATCAGGAAACCATTCTTGGTGGAACAGAATTGGGCCTTAGCGGTTATCCTGCCTTCAACTCACCTTATGAACTGGGTGACTCTTTGGTAGATGCGGGTTTTGATGTTATTTTACATGCCACAAACCATACTCTTGATAAAGGAAAAAAGGGTGTCTTCAACTGTATGGATTTCTGGGATACCAATTATCCTGAAATTGCTTACCTTGGAATTAATAAAACTCAGGAAGAACAGGATACGGATATTTATATTTACGAACAGGATGGAATTAAGATTGCTATTTTAAATTATACCTACGGAACAAACGGTATTCCTACTCCGGACGGTATGCCATACATTGTAAATTATCTGGATGAAGAAAAAATTATAAGCGATTTAACCTACGCCGAAGAAAATGCAGACTTTACCGTTGTTTGTCCTCACTGGGGCACGGAATATGTACTGACTGCCACCGACTCCCAGAAAAAATGGGCAAAAATCTTTATGGAAAATGGTGCTGATTTGGTAATCGGTACACATCCTCACGTAATTGAACCTGTTGAAATGCTTACAGATGAAAACGGCAATGAAATGCTTGTTTACTACTCCATCGGAAACTTTGTAAACGGTACAAGCGGAACAGGGGAAGGAACCACAAACCGAATGGTAGGTGGAATTGCCGATGTAACTATCTCTCTTGATGAATCAGGTAATGCTTACATTGAAAACTATGATGTGATTCCGATTGTATGTCACATTGATGAAAAAACAGATTATACTGTATATTACTTATCGGATTATACAAATGAATTGGCAACAGAAAATCACATAGTTTCCCAGGATGAAAACTTTTCTTTAGATACCTGCAATAATTTAGTTAACAAAGTTTGGAATAAATAACAAAAAGTGTCACTTTATTTAATCGTAAAGTGACACTTTTTAATGATACAAAATTATATCTCATATCATTCTATAATTCTTTTTGCAATTACAACGAATCTTCCGTCATCAATATGATAAGAACAGCAGGATAAAGTAATAAATTCATCTCCCAATTCGGCAGTTACCTTTGTATCGTATAATGATTTCTCCTTTATATTAGAATACCAATCGTCAAATTGTTCCTGTGTATCTGCCTGAAAGAAATTATAATACTTAAAGACATCTTCATTTTCGTAAAATACTTGAGAATAGAATACTGATATTAATTCATATTCTCTATTTTCGTATAAACTGTCAAAACAAATTATTCTGTGTTTAAGACCATACGCTTCATCTGCATATAAATCCAGATTTCCGAACATTTCTCCTGATTTCATTGTATGGCCATGTATAATTAAATTTGTAGAAGGAACTGAACCGTTTTCATAATTTTGTTCTACATTTCCTACGCCTACATTAGAATTTGTATCCATAATCAAACAACCATTTTGATTTTCTTCTTTATAGAAATCTCTATAAAGATAATACGTTTCATCCTGCATTGTCTGCATAACCGGATAATCAATATTCGTTCCTTCAATTCTGAGCCAACCAATAAAATCCTGATTCTGTACATATAATTCCTGATATTTTTGTAAAATTACAGGAACTTTATCCTCTAAAATATTGTAAGAAATAGAACCCTCTATAGGTTCTATTTCCTCAATACTCATCTTTTCTGCCAATTCTTTCTTTTGTTGTTTCAGTCGATATTCATCGTCCCATTTTTTCCATGAATTATATATTATTAGAACTATTGAAACTACGAATAGAATAGCAAATAATAAAAACCAGAATTTTCTTATACAAAAATTCTTTTCTTTATTATGAAACATATTTTTGACCTTATTTTTTTCTCTTATATACACAAACCATTCCTGCACCACTTAATAATGCAACTACATAAAAGATAGATGTTGTATCTACTTCACCTGTTTTTGGAACTTCATCTAATTGAGGTTCCGGAGTTACAACAGGCGCTGGCACTGGTGCTGGTGTTGGTGTTGGAGCAGGCGGTGTTGTACGCGCAAATAAAACCGGTGACAAAGATGTAAATGTTACGGTTACTGTTCCATCTCCAGCTGTTCCTGCAAGCTTTTCCCAAGTTCCATCTGCTTTTTTATGAATAACTGAAATAGCATCTCCGGCACTTACACCCTGAATTGAAAAGGTTACTGTAATCGGGTTACTTTCTGATACAGTACCTCCTTCCAAAGATATATCTGCTGCCGCAATTGCAGTATCACAACCATATATATCAATTGCTTGTGTGATTGCTACTGCTTCTACATCCGGATCAAGTGCTTCAACTTTAACCGTCACATTCTGACCCTGTGAGTCTGTTGCACTTTGAACATTTCCTATTTCTCCAATTGTTTCAACATCACCAACGATGCCTTCCCAACCAAGGTCAAGTGCAATAATAAGTATTTTACTCATAATAGCATCGGTAAACTGAGCTGTAGCAGTATTATCAGCATCACATTTTGCAGGAATTAATTTATATGTATCTTCATTAAGCTGTTGAAAAACATAAAGCCATTTACAATCTTTTTCTGTAGTAGTAAATTGCTCACCCATATCACTTACCATAGTAAAAGTAAGTGTAACAGGATTTTCTTCTGAAGCATTTGAATTAGTCAAATCAAGTAATCCACATGCATAAGGAACTGATGCCAAATCATCATAACCATAGTATGCTATAATTTCTTCCTGTGCTTTTATACTGTCTTCATGTTGCCAGAATACCTGTACAAGTCCCGAATCAACATATTGATCAAGGGTAAATGTAGCTTCTACATTATTTCCCTGTGAATCTGTCGCACTCGTTATTGTAACCTCTTTGCTGTAAGCAAATGTAGGGAAGCTTATCCCTAATACTATTGCGAACATTAATGCAAACGACAAAACAACCTTTGTTAATCTTTTCTTCATATTGTCCCTCCTGAAAAAATATTATATATTCAATAATAAAATTATAAAATATATATGTCAATTAATGTTCAACAATTTTTATTATTCTTCATTGATATGATAAGGTGTATGCATAGCCTTATATTCTGCTATACCTCTTGAAATATTATAATCCCTTATTCCCATATCTTCTGTTTCACATAAAATACTATTTATATAATTATTTCTTACATACATATATGTCCAATATTCTTCCGGATCTGAATCATCTTCATATGATAGAATTGCCGGCGCCGCATCATAACTTAAATTGTAGCACAAATAGGAATAATCCTCATATACAGATGTATCCTCAAAAAATTCATACTGCGTTTCTTTTGTCATGTTATCAATATTAACTTTTGCCACAAAATAATCTACCCGCGCAAAAGATAATACCAAATACAAACAAGTCACAACAATCGTTGAATACTTAAAGAAATTAAAATCCTTTTTAAAAATAGTTATCATAACTCCTATCATAACAAACGATATCACAAGTAATGCCCAAAGCACAAAAACTCTCAAAAATGTTAAATATTTATACTGAATATACAAAAGCATTCTCATCGCACTTGAAGCAATCATAATGTATGTGCAAGATGTGATAAGACATAAAAATACTTTTAAAATCTTACTTTCCTTAAAAAGGTAAATTCCTACAAGCACCAAAATCAGATTAATAAGACATACAAACAACAGCTGGAAAAATCCTTCTCTTGCATACTGGGCATATGTCATATTATTTGGTAATGCGAAATTTGCTCCGCTGCCGATAAACAGATATACAACCTGAATTCCGCAAAACAGTACATATATCAAAGACAAAATTGCACACACCGTAATGGCAATAATCGGCTCCCCGCCTTCTCTTTCTTTTCTTGTACTATTTAAGTTATGATTAATTAAAAAACTTAAAAGCATATACGCGCAAAAGAAAACTACCACAAACAGGATACTTGATAAAAATCCATCTCCGATTAATGAAAAAATATTCAAATCCTCAAACATTTTATCAAAAACATTTTCGAATACCGCATCAGCACTCATAAGTAAAAATAGAACTACTATTACAAGCGGAATAGAAATTACAATCCCGAGAATAACATATAAAACCTTGCTCTTTTTCTTGCTTTCCTCACAAACCACCTTATTCTTTTTATAATCCGTATAATTCGCAAATGGTTTTCCGAGAAAAATGACAGGAACAAATAATGTCATAAAACAAGCCTTTATATGCTCCAAAAAATTCCAATGCTTATTTTCATAAAAATTGTGAATTAAAAATACAATTATCAAAAAGAAAATACTGCATTTGTTTAAAAAAATAATAACCCAGCTGTCCGTTAAACATGTTGATAGTCCAAGTAGTTCAATACAAACCATATAAAAAATACTGTATTTTTTTACTTTTACATCCAGCTTTTTCATACAGAGTACAAAATAAATTATTGTTCCTGCTGTAAAAAGAGGAAATGTAATTCCTGAACCGTTTTTATAAAGGCACACTACATAAAAAAATGCATATGCCAAAGTTGCCCACATGAAAAAAGGAAACTCACTTACTATTTTCTGTTGTTTTAAATTTTCATTCATAAAGATTACTCCCTTCTTATTCTGAAGGCGTGACATCTCCATCATCAGCCACATATTCCAATATTTCACCCGGCTGACAATCCAAAGCCTTACAGATTGAATCCAAAGTGGAAAGACGAATTGCTTTCGCCTTGTTGTTTTTCAAAATAGACAAATTGGCCAGTGTAATGTCTACTTCATTTGCTAATTCGGTCAGGCCCGTTTTTCTCTTTGCCATAACCACATCTAAATTAATAATAATTGACATAAGCTTCCTCCTAAATCGTTAAATCGTTCTCTAATTTATAAGTTACCGCTTTGTCAAATACACTTGAAAGTACTTTACTAAACAGTCCTGCAATTATAAATACCAAAATAACAACACAAATAGCGATTGTAAAATGAATGCAGGCTCTTACCAAACATACAAGAGAAATGAGTAAACTATATGTACCCATTTTTTGAAGACTTGTCACATTTTCCCTGACAAAACAATCTTCATTTAAAACAGAACGAAACATCTTACGTAACTCTCCGATAATCAGTACAGCCAAAATGCCGGCAATAAAAAATATAATCAGCTGCTGATAATAATATGTTTCGTAAAATGGAATGTAATATCCAAGGAATTTGATAGTGATTGGCAAAGTAGCCGTCACACCTATTCCTGCAAAATACATAAAATCCAAAATTAATTTAGTAAAACGCGTTAAACCATCCTTCATAATCATTCTCCTTGTATTTTTTACCAATATAACACCATAAAAAACAAAAGTCAATAAAAATTTATCGAATTTCGATAAGTTCTTATTGACTTTCAATCTTATTTAACTTTATAGACCAAAATTTATGGCACAAATTTATCAATTACATCTACAATTCCATCTTCATCATTTGACTTCGTAATATAGTCTGCAACTTCTTTTACCGCAGGCTGCGCATTTTCCATTGCCACACCCACTCCGGCATATTCAATCATAGATTTATCATTAAATCCATCGCCGCAACAAATAGCATCATCCTTTGCAAGTCCAAGACTTGTAAGCATTCTGTCTAGAGAAGCTGCCTTATCTACATTCTTTGGCATAATTTCAATAAAAAACGGTTCTGAACGATAAATGCTTAAAACATCTTTGAATCTTTCCTGAAGTTCTTCTACCAATAAAGCTGCCTTTTCAGGTGGCGCTGTCATCAACATTTTATTTAAACTGTAATCAGATACATAATCTACAAAATTAGAAACTTCCTTACATTCCATACCATTTATTTTTGATTCAATTTCAATATACTCATCTTTTTCGGTAGCTAAAATAATATCATCACCAAGATAAGTAATCAGTCCACAGCCTTTTTCCATTGCAAATTTATAAAGACTTTTGATAACAACCGACGGAAGTACCTTCTGAAAAATAATTTCTCCGGTTTTACAATGAATGATTTTCCCTCCGTTAAAAGAAAGCAAATATCCATCGTGGCTACTAAGCTCTAATTCCTCGGCATACCTTTTCATTCCCGGAGTCGGACGACCTGATGCGAGCATAACCTTATGACCACGTTTCATGGCATCTATAATCGCCTTTTTTGTATTACCCGTAATTACTTTTTGGGAATTTGTCAATGTCCCATCTATATCAAGAACCAATACTTTCTTCATAATAAAACTCAATTTCCTTTCTTAAACTGATTCATATAATATAGTGCCACCGGAAACGCCAGTAAAAAAGCACATATATCCGCAATTGTCTGACTGATTTCGAGACCTGTCAAACCAAATAATTTTGACATAATAATTACAGTCGGAATAAAGAAAAATCCCTGTCTGGCAGAAGCTACAATTGTCGCCCAAATTCCTTTTCCCGTAGACTGAAGCATCATATTTGTAAGAACGATGACACTGCTTAATGGAAATGCAAGACATTGGAATCTTAAAACTTCAGTACCTATTTTTATTACTTCCGGATCATCTCTAAAAAGTCCCACAAGATGCGGCGCAAAAACATATGCAATGGCTGAAAGTACAATTAAAAACACAAAGGAATATTTCACACAGAACCAAAAACCTTCTCTAACCCTTTTATAAAGCTTTGCTCCGTAATTCATACCACAAACCGGCTGAAAACCCTGTCCGAAACCAATTAAAGTAGAGTTTGCAAACATTGTAATTCTGGAAACAACCGACATAGCCGCAACCGCCGCATCACCAAAACCTGCCGCTATATTATTTAAAATAATAGAAGCAATACTTACAAGTCCCTGTCTGAATAAGGAAGGAGAGCCACCCCTAATAATTTCTTTAAAGTAAAGAAAACGAAATTCAAATTTTTTCAAACTGATATGGATGTTTTCACCTCTGTTTGAAACAACAATCAATAGAATAAAACTTGCTATCTGGCTGATTACCGTAGCATAAGCCGCGCCGGCAATTTCCAAATCAAATACAAACATTAAAAGAGGGTCCAATCCAATATTAATGATAGCACCAATTACAATTGCCACCATAGCGTAATTTGCGCTTCCCTGATATCTTAACTGATTATTTAAAACAAAGGAAGACATAATGAATGGTGAACCAAGTAATATAATTCCCATATAATCTAAAGTATATGGCAAAATAGTTTCGGTACTGCCAAGCCAGATTGCCAATGGTGTCATAAAAATAAGACAAACAACTGCCACCACAATTCCTGCAAAAAAACATATAAAGAAACTGAAAGATGCCATTTTTTCAGCACTTTCATAATCTCTTTCACCCATTTTTCTGGAAATATAATTTCCCGAGCCATGACCAAAAAAGAACCCCAACGCCTGAATTAATGTCATAATAGAAAAAACAACACCCACCGCGGCCGTAGCCTGATTATTGATTTTTCCAACAAAAAATGTATCTACCATATTATAAAAGGTTGTTACAAGCATACTTATAATGGTAGGCACCGCCAAAGAACAAATGAGCTTTGGCACTTTTTCAGTTGTCATATAGTTTACTTTTTCTTCCTGACTTAATTTTCGCATTCAATCATTCCTTCCGGTTCCTTATCCTTTGAATACAAAAGTTTCAAAATAATTGGAGTCGAAATGGATGAAATGATAATAAGGAAAATAACAGCTGTGAAATAAACATCTGTCATAAGTCCGACCGCAAGACCTTTCTGTGCAACAATCAAGGCAACCTCACCACGCGTCATCATTCCTATACCAACTTTTAGTGAATCATTCCAATTAAATTTACATACCTTCGCCATAAGCGAGCAACCAATAATTTTTGTTACTAAAGCTACCGCAACAAATGCCAGTGAAAACAACAAAATTTCTCCTGTGATTCCCGTAATATTTGTTTTCAAACCGATACTTGCAAAAAAAACCGGTCCAAATAACATATAAGAACTGATATCCATTTTTTCTGCAATATATTCAGAATCTTTAATAGAGCATAAAATAATACCTGCTACATATGCACCTGTAATATCAGCAATTCCAAAGAAATGCTCTGCTACATATGCAAAAACAAAGCAATACGCCAATCCCGCAATCGGAATTCTTCTTGTATGAGGATATCTTTTATCTACAAATTTAAAAATTTTGTACGAAATAAAACCTACACCGACTGCTAAAATAAAGAAGAGTATTGTAGAAAATACCACATCTCCCGGATTTGAATCCGGCTTTTTAAATCCTATTACAAATGTAAGAACAATAATACCGATAACATCATCAATAATTGCCGCACTTAAAATAGTCGTACCTATTTTACCTTTCAATTTACCCATTTCACGAAGAGACTGAACCGTAATACTTACACTCGTAGCAGTCATAATTGTTCCAATAAAAAGTGCTTTATAAAAATGTTCTGTTCCGAGTCCGTCATAACCGTAAAAAGCCATATATAATAAAGTTCCGCCAATTAACGGTACAAATACACCGGCACATGCTATAAGAAGTGCAATCGGACCTGTTTTCAATAATTCTTTTAAGTCTGTTTCAAGACCTGCTGAAAACATAAGTAAAATTACACCAATTTCTGCCATCTGTGTTAAAAAATCTGTCTGCTGCACAATTCCGAGTAAGCATGGACCAATTAATAAACCCGCAATAATTTCCCCAACTACCTGCGGTGCTTTACATTTTCTAGCAACTAACCCAAAAAACTTTGCAAAAATAATGATAATTGCTAAATCTTTTAAAACTTCGTATGCCATTTTTCTTCCTTCTTTTCTTTTTAATTTAGTATATATAATTACCAAAAATATATTTTATCACAACATAATAAAAATGCAAAAGAAACCTTGAAAAATATCAAGGTTTCTTAAAAATTATTCTGCTTCTGTTTCAGTTACTTCTTCGACAGGCTCTTCTGATGCTACTAAATCATCATCGGATAAATCAATTTCCTGGCCATCTTCCGTAACTTTTTCTCTTACTTTTGCTATTTTAGCAACTTTTACTTCTTCATCAAGATTAATCATCTTGACACCTGATGTAATTCTTCCGTGTGTAGGAATATCTTCCATACGAAGCTGGATAATAATTCCCGCATCAGTAATCATCATAATTTCATGTTCATCCGTTACAGCCTTAACACCGATTACTTCACCTGTTTTTTCTGTAATCTTATAACATTTAACACCCTTACCACCACGGTTCTGAATATGAAATTCTTCAAGGTAAGTACGTTTACCCATACCATTTTCAGAAACAATGAGAAGAGAATCGCCCTGGTGATCTAATTGCATACCTACAATTTCATCTTCAGGATTCAAATTCATACCAATTACACCGATTGATGAACGACCTGTCTTTCTTACATCCGTTTCTTTAAATCTGATACACATACCCTGTTTTGTAACAAGGAAAATTTCTGTATTTTTATCTGTTGTTTTAACTTCAATAAGTTCGTCATCTTCCCTTAAATTGATAGCAATCAAACCGCTCTTACGAACATTACTGTATTCCTGAAGAGGAGTTTTCTTTACGGTACCTTTCTTAGTAACCATAAATAAGTTTCTATCTTCTTCATAATCCTTAATAGGAATAATTGCAGAAATTTTTTCACCCGGAGTAAGCTGAAGTAAATTGATAATAGCAGTACCTCTGGCTGTTCTTCCGGCCTCAGGAATTTCATAAGCTTTTAATCTGTAAACTCTACCTAAATTTGTAAAGAACATAATATAGTTATGAGTTGTAGTCATAAGCAAATCTTCAATGAAATCATCTTCAATGGTTTGCATTCCTTTAATACCTTTACCACCACGATTCTGAGATTTGAAATTATCAACTGTCATACGTTTTACATATCCCAAATTTGTCATAGCAATAACTGTATTTTCATTAGGAATCATATCTTCCATAGAAATATCATATTCATCAAAGCCAATCTTTGTTCTTCTGTCATCTCCGTATTTATCGGAAATCATTGTAATTTCTTCTTTAATTACACCTAAAAGTAGCTTTTCATCAGCTAAAATTGCCTTTAATTCAGCAATTTTCTTTAACAATTCTTCGTGTTCATTTTCAAGTTTTTCACGTTCCAAACCTGTTAAAGCACGAAGTCTCATATCTACAATTGCCTGAGACTGAACTTCTGATAAACCAAAACGTTCCATCAATCTTTCTTTGGCAATCTGTGTATTCTGGCTACTTCTGATGATACTGATTACTTCATCAATATTATCAAGAGCAATCAACAAGCCCTGTAAAATATGATCTCTTTCTTCTGCTTTTCTTA